>JABZGM010000223.1 GCA_015259235.1 Alloprevotella sp.
AGGTGTGATATTAAAACCTAAGTAGGGAGAGGCCATAAACGAAGCGTACGCGCCTTTTCCTAGTTCCTCACTGGTGCGAAGAGTAGAAAAAGCGCGTACGCCTTTACTTAATTGATATTCTAGCAATTCCATTTGCTTGTTCTTTGGAATTTATCGTGTAGAAGTTTGAAGCAATCCACTTAATCTTCCACGTCTTCAATCTCGTAGTCTTCAAGTTCTTCGATGTCATCGTCATCAATTTCGACTACATCGTCAGCCCAATCAGAGAAGTCTCGATCAAAATGCTCTACTTCGCGATCGCGGTGCACTATGCTACCACCTTCCGCCACACTCTGCAGTTTGTTGCTTTCACTATTCAGTTCTTGCCACAACAAATCTTTGAGTTCTTGAATGTGGTGTCCCGTCACTGCACTAATAAAGACCACTGGTAAATCTTCTGGAAGCTCTTCTTTGAGCATTTCCATCAGTTCCTCATCCAACAAGTCGTTTTTGGTCACTGCCAATACGCGATGCTTATTGAGCAGCCCTTCATTAAACTCGCTAACTTCTTTGAGAAGAATTTCGTATTCTCGCTTTATGTTGTCAGTGTCTCCTGGCACCATAAAGAGTAATAAAGAGTTGCGCTCAATATGACGAAGGAAACGCAGACCAAGTCCACGTCCTTCGGCTGCTCCTTCAATGATACCGGGTATATCTGCCATCACAAAGGAACGTCCATCGCGATAAGGCACAATCCCTAAAGAAGGTTCAAGCGTGGTGAAGGGATAGTTGGCAATTTTAGGACGAGCGTTTGACAAAGCACTTACGAGGGTTGACTTTCCAGCATTGGGAAAACCTACCAAACCTACGTCTGCAAGTAGTTTCAGTTCCAACACAACCATCATTTCCTGCATAGGTTCTCCTGGTTGTGCATAGCGAGGTGCTTGATTGGTTGCAGTGCGGAATTGGAAATTGCCTAATCCCCCACGTCCACCTTTGAGGAGCATCACCACTTGTCCGTCTTCTACGACGTCGCAGAGGTACTTACCAGTTTCTGCATCATAAGCCACTGTGCCTGGTGGTACATCAATGTACTTATCTTCACCATCACTGCCATGACTACAACATTTTCCGCCATTTCCACCATGGCCTGCAAAAACGTGTCGGTCAAATCGGAGGTGCAACAAGGTCCAATAGTTATGATTGCCGCGAAGATAAACATTACCTCCACGACCACCATCACCACCATCAGGGCCGCCCAAGGGTTGATACTTACCACGGTGCATATGCATCGAACCGCGGCCACCTTTACCTGAGCGACAATAGATTTTTACGTAGTCAATGAAATTTGATTCCATCGATATTCTTTACGGTGTTGTCATTGATGCTTAAAGCACATCAATGACAGCACACAAGTTTGCATTGATTTCTTCGAGTGAGCCATAACCCTTCACAGCATTGCGAAGACCTTCTTTTTCATACCACTCAATAAGGGGCATCGTTTGACTGTGATAAACGCCAAGACGCTTTGCAATCGTTTCTTCGTTATCGTCAGCACGTCCGCTCGTTTTACCGCGATTGATCAAACGCTCCATCAACATCTCGTCAGGAACATTCAGTTCAAGCATAGCGTGTACGGTAGTTCCGCGCTCAGCCAACATCGCTTTGAGGGCTTCAGCTTGAGGAATGGTGCGGGGAAATCCATCAAAAATCACACCTTGTTCCTTAGGCAATGCGTCATAAGTTGCAGCCAAGATGTCAATCATCAAGGAATCGGGAATCAATTGACCATTATCAATAAATTCTTTCGCAGTGCGTCCAAGTTCACTACCAGCTTTAATTTCAGCACGAAGCACATCACCAGTTGAAATATGGTCAAAACCATATTTTTCTACGAGAATATCGCTTTGTGTGCCCTTACCAGAACCAGGTGCACCAAAGATTACGAGATTTTTCATTATTATATAGTTGAGTATATCTATTATAATGTTGAAGTTTAGCCTTCAACAACAGTATAAATTGCTGGAAGGTTGCGACCATATCCATCATAGTCGAGACCGTATCCCACAATAAAATCGTTAGGAATTTCGAAACACGTGTAGTCCACGTTCAACTTCACCTGCAAATTACCAGGTTTCACCAAGAGAGAAGCCACCTTCAATTCCGCGGGTTCAAACTTCTGGAGATAAACGAGGAGTTCTTGCATCGTCAAACCAGAGTCGATGATGTCTTCCACCACAACAACGGTGCGACCTTTGAGACTTTGGTTTAATCCCAAAAGCTCTTTCACTGTGCCTGTGCTATTCATGCCAACATAACTGGAGAAGCGCACGAAATTGACTTCGCAGGGTGTGGTAATTCCACGCATAATATCGGCAGCGAAAACGAATGATCCATTCAACACAGCAAGAAAGATGGGATTCTTTCCCGAAAGTTCTTCACTGATTTGAGCAGCCGTCTCAGCCACACGTTGGCGAATGCGCTCCTCTGAGAGTGAGAGAGCGAATTGTTTGTCTTTTACGGTAACGAGATCCATAGAGCGATATAAATTTACGTGCAAAAGTAGGAAAAAAAAGCCGAAGTTTGCGGTTTTCATCTCCTTTTCTGTAGAAAAATCGTACCTTCGCAGTCTAATAAGCTACTTTATGAAGGAATCTCATTTGTTTTATGCTCCTCAATTATCGCAAACTCTTCAACTTCCAGAGGAGGAAGCTGCACATGCTGTGCGGGTGTTAAGACGCAAAGAGGGAGATGACTTGTGGATAACGGATGGTGCAGGGCATTTCTTTGATTGCACCGTTTCAGCCGTTGGTACTGGGCGACACCCTCAGTGCTTTGTCACCATAGAAAACGAATACGCGTGGCAACAACATTGGGCTTCTGACATTCACCTGGCCGTTGCTCCCACAAAAAACAGCGACCGCATAGAATGGCTTGCAGAAAAGGCCACAGAGATTGGCTTCAATGGGCTACATTTTTTGGATTGTGCAAATTCCGAACGCAGAGTTCTGAAAACCGAACGCGTTGAAAAGATTGTAGTTAGTGCAGCCAAACAGAGCCACAAAGGACGCTTCCCACAAATCTCGGCTTTAGAAAAGTTCAAAACCTTTATAGCCAAACCTTTTGAAGGCAATAAATACATTGCTCATTGCTATGCGCAAACAGATATAGACGGAACGACAGAAAAGCCCTTCCTTTATGATGTAGTAGAAAAGGGAAAGCCAAGTTTAGTACTCATTGGTCCTGAAGGAGATTTCTCTGTTGAAGAAGTTCGTTTGGCTGCATCCCTTGGTTTTCAAAGCATTTCTCTTGGAGAAAGTCGATTACGCACAGAAACGGCAGCATTAGTGGCGGTACAATTGATGAATTTGAAACAGTCGCACTAAGTTACTTC
>JABZGM010000224.1 GCA_015259235.1 Alloprevotella sp.
GTTCAGAGAAAATCTATGCCACCAGTCCACGTTTCCCACACGTTCGTGTTGGAATGCGTCGTATCCCATTGACAGCTACGCGTAACGACGATGGCACTTACACCCCCAATCCGGACGTAATCGTTTATGACACCAGCGGTCCTTACACAGATGCAGCCTATGAAGTCAATCTCGAGCAAGGACTTCCCAAACTCCGAGCAGCGTGGATAGATAGTCGTCAAGACACCGAGCAACAAGCCGGTTTAGACAGTTGTTATTCCCGTGAGCGCCTAGCTGATGAAACGCTACAACATTTGCGTTATCCCAACATCCAAACCCATCCCCTTCGCGCTAAAGCCAAGTGCGTCACCCAACGCTATTATGCAGTCCGAGGAATTATCACCGAAGAAATGGAGTATGTCGCCATGCGTGAGAATCAGATGCTCGAAACCGTCACAGAGCGTCACATTTTAGGGGGAGATCCGCAAGGAGCGGTGCTTCCCAACGTGGTGACAGCCGAATTTGTGCGTGACGAAATTGCCGCAGGACGTGCCATCATCCCAGCCAACATCAATCACCCCGAGAGTGAACCCATGATTATCGGTCGCAACTTTCTCTGTAAGGTAAATGCGAATATCGGAAATTCAGCAACCACCAGTTGCATAGCTGAAGAGGTTGAAAAGGCTGTTTGGGCAACACGTTGGGGAGCCGACACCGTGATGGACTTATCCACTGGTAAGCACATTCACGAAACCCGCGAGTGGATCATTCGCAATAGTCCCGTCCCCATTGGCACAGTGCCCCTCTATCAAGCCTTGGAGAAAGTGAATGGTCGTGTAGAATCCCTCACTTGGGAAATCTATCGCGACACCCTCATCGAACAAGCCGAGCAAGGAGTAGACTATTTCACCATCCACGCAGGGCTTCGCAAGCAGCACATCCCGCTCACCCTGCGCCGCCTCACCGGCATTGTCAGTCGTGGAGGAGCCATCATGGCAGGGTGGTGCACCGCAAAGAACCAAGAAAGTTTTCTCTATGATCATTTCGAAGAAATCTGTGAAATCTCAGCGCGCTATGACGTAGCCTTGTCGCTGGGTGACGGACTTCGTCCAGGTTGCATCCACGATGCCAACGATGCAGCGCAGATGGCTGAATTGAAAACCCTAGGAGAACTCAATCGCATTGCTGCGCGCTATCACGTGCAAGTCATGATAGAAGGTCCAGGACACATCCCCATGCACATGATTCCCGAAAATATGACGCGCGAATTGTTGGACTGCGACGAAGCCCCCTTCTACACCCTCGGACCCTTAGTTTCCGACATCGGAGCAGGCTACGACCACATCACAGGCGCCATTGGAGCCTCCATCATTGGGCATCTCGGCACCGCCATGCTCTGCTATGTCACGCAAAAAGAGCATCTCGGTTTGCCCGAACGTGATGATGTGCGCCAAGGAGTCGTCACCTACAAATTAGCTGCCCATGCAGCCGACCTAGCCAAGGGACATCCCGCATCCTTCGTGCGCGATTATGCCATGAGCAAGGCAAGATTTGAATTCCGTTGGCGCGACCAATTCCATCTCTCGTTAGATCCCGAGCGCGCGCAAGAATTTCACGACCAAACCCTGCCCGAAGAATCTCAAAAAGAGAAACATTTCTGTTCTATGTGTGGAGAGCATTTCTGTTCTATGCGCGCCAACCGTAAGTTCCGCAAAATTCTGCAATCACAAGAAGATGTCATAGCTGCCCCGTGTTCTGAAAGCAGGGTAGACACTGATGGTGAGCAACAAGCAGATAATGAAACCACAGCCACCCACCGTTGCAACTGCCACCACAGTGAGCACCCACTAAAAGCATAACACCATGCACCCCAAACATCATATCGTCATCACTGCCCCTGAACTAAATGTTGCAGCCGAGGGGCAATGGATTAGCGCGTTGTTGCGGTTAGGCATTGGGAAGGTGCATATTCGCAAACCCCAAGCCACCGCAGACGAAATCACACGTTTGTTGGAAAACATCCCCCGAACGCTGCGCCATCGTTGCATCTTGTCGGAACACAGCGACCTTGTCCGCCAGTATCATCTTGGAGGTTTGCATCTTTCCTGCAAAAGTTGGCAATCTCTCACCCATCGTCCCGAACTCTCCGACGACCAAACCTTAAGTGTGAGTTGTCACAGTGTTGAAGAACTCCATAAACTCCCTTTTCTGCCCGACTACGCCTACCTCAGTCCCGTAGCCGAAAGTCTGAGTAAACCAGGGTATGGCAACAGCACGTGGACAACTGCTGAGTTGCAGCAAATATGCGCTCAATCCCCCTGTCCCCTTGTAGCTTTAGGAGGAATCCAACCCTCCAATGCCAATCATTTTCTGCGCTTAGGCTTTACAGCTGTCGCCAGTTTAGGGCATTGGCAAGGACTCAGCATCCATCAACTCGAAGGCGCAGTGCACCAAATGTGTAGTCCGCGTTTGCTTTTGTGTGGTGGCATAGACCCCACATGTCAAGCCGGCATCACCGCCGATGTGCGCCATGCTGAGCGTTTAGGCGCGCATTGTTCTGTCATTCCCACCGCCATCACCCAGCAAAACGCAGCAGAATTCATGGGAATGAGCGCTGTGAGCCACGAGCAAATCACCCAACAATTTACCGCTCTCCAATCACAGTCCTCTCCAGATGTCGTCAAAATAGGACTTGTTGCCTCTTTGCAGCAACTGCACGACATCTGTTCGCAAGTGCGCAAACATTATCCCCATTGCATCATCATTTGGGACCCCATTTTGCGCACAAGTTCTGGCTATGATTTATTGCCTGATGCAGATTGCGAATCCCTACAACAAGCCGCAGCGAGCGTAGACCTCTTGTTGCCCAACCACTACGAGCAAAAGCAGATTTTGGGAGATTTATCTCCTGAAATCGCTGCCCGTCGTTGGAACACCACCATCGTCTGCAAAGGCATTGCGCACACAGCCGACAGCATCACCGACATAGCCTATCTCCCCAATGGAGAAATCGTAGCCACCAATGCTCCCTCAGTGGGCTACGACCAGCACGGCACCGGTTGTCTTTATGGCACCACCTTAGCTTTTCATCTCGCTAATGGCGCATCCTTGTCTTATGCCATGAGTGCTGCGCAGCGTGCTGTGGCGCACTATCGAACCGGTCAGTTGCCTCCTGTGGAAAAACGCAAAGCTCCTCTTGGACACCGCATGTTCATCACTCATGCGCCCACCACAGCCGAAGTGTTGCAACAGACCGAAGCCGTGTTGTCGCAAGGTCGTGCCGACATTGTGCAACTCCGCATGAAAAACGCACCCAAGTCCTTGTTGCTCTCCACCGCTCGAGAAATACAAGTACTTTGTCGCCACTATGGCGTCCCCCTCATCATCAACGAC
>JABZGM010000225.1:0-3041 GCA_015259235.1 Alloprevotella sp.
GCTTATACGGAGCGAATAACCATTTGCAGGGGCAACAACCAGTCCTTTGCGCTCGTTCCCACCCATGATGAGGGTTTTTCTTTGACTCCTCGTTTGGCTGCGAAACTTGACAGCGTTCGTGCTGAAATCAAGGCTGGAAAGTGCACGGTGCATCAAAGCCATGACGAAATAGACGAATTCTTTGCGAGTCTATGAAATTTCAGCAGATGAAGAAAAAAACAATGCCCACTAGCACAAACTAGTGGGCATTGTTGTGTATAGATAAGAATAAAGTAGTGGCGATGACTTCACCACAACAAGGCGATGCGATAGCTCCTTTTTGCCATAAAGAATAGGGATCTGCAAAATAGACCACTGCGCCTAAGTGCTTTGTGATGAGTTTATGTGCTGCAAATTCAGGTCCATTGTCGGTGGTTATGGTTTTTATATGTTCTTTGTAGGGAAGGAGTAGTCTTCGCACCTGCATTGCAAGTGGCTCCGATTTCTTACCATGTGGTAACTTTGTCCTAAACAGCATATTCGTAGAACGTTCCGCGATGGTGAGGATAGCATGACCAAATTGATCTACGATTAAGTCCATCTCGTAGTCGCCAAATCTCTTTCCATCAGCCTGTTCTGGACGTTGATGTATGCTGATTCTATCGGCTATAGGGAAACGTTTGTACTTAGGTCTACGTCTGTATTTTAGCTTATGACGCGTGTGTTGTGCTAATGTTCCAGTAGCATCAGCATGTATGATGTTGTAGACACTTTGGTGCGACACATAGGTTCCTTCTTTCTTCAAAACTCCTGATATTTGTCGTGGAGACCATTGTTGTTCGATGATGAGTTGCTTGATTCTCCACACCAATTCGGGCGCAAGTGCAGTATTATGAACGGAACGCTTGCGACGTTCCATTGCCTTTGCATGCGCCTTGCACCAAATGTATTTGCCCGAAGGAGTGCTGTTGCGCTTCAATTCACGAGAAAGTGTGGATTGACTGATGCCAACGATACGTGCAATATCTTTTCTTGCCGTTTTTCTTTGTAGTAAGGCAAAAATTTGCGACCTTTGCTCTGAGGTTAGTTGTTTATACATAAGCAATACAAAGATAATTAATCTCGAGGAGTTCTCAAAGGGGAACTCCTTTTTTCGTATTGCCGGTATCGCTCTTCGGGGCTACACGCCCCGGCTGCGAGGCAAACCCGCAGCGTCTTTGATAGATTAGAACCTATGGAAAAACGAATGGTTTGTTGCACTTCGATTTTGAAAGTACGTCGGTCGTTCATAAAAAAGCTTCTCACACTTCTTATGCTACGCACGCCAGCAAGGCACACACACACGACCGAGGGTAAATCCTTTGCCGTATGTGCGCCTTGCTGGCGTGTTGCGTGAATAAGAATTGTGAGAAGTATTGCAAAGGTACGACATTCTCTCCACTCCGCAAAACCATTCACCTGCAAACGGCATTAGGATGCCAATATAACTCCATTATTCATCTATTCTAAATCTCAAATCAATGCAACAGTACAATGCTGCTCCTCTCCCTTTTCAAGGTCAAAAGCGCAACTTCTTGCGCATCTACCGCGACCTGCTTGCCACACTACCCGATGATGCTATCTTTGTTGACCTCTTCGGTGGTAGTGGACTGCTCGCTCATACCACGCGCGTGGCTAAGCCTAACGCTACCGTGGTCTACAACGACTACGACAACTATCGCCAGCGCATTGCTGCTATCCCCACAACCAACGCGCTGCTGGCGCGTATCCGCCCCCTTGTGGCTAATGTCGCTCGACACGCACGCATCCCTGATGAGACGCGCCTTATTATCCTTGATATACTGCAACAAGCCGATAAGCAAGGATATGTGGATTATATCACGCTCTCGTCCTCGCTCCTCTTCTCGAGCAAGTATGCGACCTCCTTAGATGGATTTATCCGCGAGCAGCTCTATAATAACGTGCGACGTAGTGATTACTCTGCTGAGGGCTATCTTGATGGCATAGAGATAGCATCAGTCGACTATCGCGAGCTCTTTGAGCAATACAAGGATAATCCTCGCGCTATTTTTTTGCTCGACCCTCCATATCTCTCTACTGATACCACTACTTATAATATGTCGTGGTCGCTCTCTGATTATCTCGATGTGCTCACACTCCTCAATGGTCACCGCTTTGTATACTTTACCAGCAGCAAGTCCCAGATTTTTGAGCTATGTGACTGGCTGGGACGTAATCCATCGCTGGGTAACCCCTTTGTAGATGCCGTCCGCCACGAGCATGTTGTTGCGCTTAACTACACTGCTGGCTACACAGATATCATGCTTGCCAAGGTGTCCTAACCCTCTGAGTTTGGCTGTATTCTCGTCCTCACTCTCCATACATCTCTTAATATGGCGCGCAGAACTCTTATACTAAGCTAAGTTGTTGCTATTCAACTCATTTATTCCGCGAATGAACTTGCGTGTCCCACCATTAGTACGCATCTTTGCACTGCCACCGAGGGGAAACCCCTAGAGTAGTGGAAAGACGTTTAACATTCAAATTTTCAATGCATTATGCTTACCGTTTACAACTGTAATTTTGGGACCCGCAACGCTCAACACTCCTTTGCTCGCAAACTCCAAGTAGACCTTGTTCTTAGGGTGCTCAGAGCTACAGACCTCTACGCTTCAGCTGAGTTCTACCGCAGCTTCCTGGAGGACTATACTGATGAGTTCTTGCCTGATTTCGAGCACGATTATGAGGACGAGGATGGAGAGCCTTGCAACGCCTTCATCGAGGAGCCAGAGGCGGTGTGGGATTACATCATACAGGAAGTACTCGACCATTTGGGGTATCTTGACAGGATACTCAACCCCGATAGATAATCCAGCCCCAACGAGCAAGGAGGACTGCCTAGTAGGTAGCCCTCCTTTTTTTGTTGTCATTCTATTAAGTTCGGGTATAAAACAAGTGGCAACTGTGTTAAATACAATGGTTTCGCGAAAAATAGGGGCGTAAAATTTTGCGGTGTTAAAATCTTACCGTATCTTTGCCTTGTAATCGAAAGGGTAACACCC
>JABZGM010000225.1:3051-3366 GCA_015259235.1 Alloprevotella sp.
CCCAAGGTTGCACAAGACGTTTATTTATTCACCTCAAAACATTTATCATCATGTTTACTAAATCTCTTCTCGATTTTCCTCAATTCGTTGCAGCTAATTCACAAGCCAACACCGAAGGTTGGGCTGAAGCTGCTAGCCTCGAAGTTGTTGCTATGAGCGATGCAGCTAAGGCTATCCTCTCCCAAGTGGTTCTCGAAGTCACTGGCGACGAGGAAGCAGCAGAAAAGGCAGCTAAGTTTGGTCTCGTGACTCGCAGCGAGCTCTCCACTGCAGCTCACAATGGTGATTCTGCAGTCATCTACCAAGATGATGAGC
>JABZGM010000226.1 GCA_015259235.1 Alloprevotella sp.
TCCCTACTTTCTTGATGTTTAGAAGGTTGATCGCACTTACGTTATCACCGACTGAGTTGTGTCCATATGAACCACATCCAAGTGTCAATGATGGAATGAAGGCATTGTATACGTCACCGATACCACCGAAAGTAGATGGAGAGTTCCAGATAATACGCATAGCTTTGATTTCTGTACCGAAGCGTTTAGCAAGAGCTTCGTCTTTTGTATGGATGGCTGCTGAGTGACCAAGTCCGTTAAACTCAACCATTTGACGAGCTTTTGTAAGACCGTCTTCTGTATCTTCAGCTTTTAGGACAGCGATAACTGGTGACAATTTTTCACGAGTCAATGGTTCTTTCGGTCCTACTTCTGCACATTCTGCAGCCAAGATGTTTGTTCCTTCTGGAACGCTGAATCCTGCTTGTTCTGCAATCCATGCTGCTGGTTTACCAACAATGTTTGCATTTAGTTTAGCACCAGCACAGTTTTTGCTGTTTGCTTTCACACCGAAACAGAATTCTTCAAGAAGTGCTTTTTCTTTCTTGTTTACAAAGTAAGTGTGATATGATTTGAATTCTTCTACAAATTCGTCATACACTTCTTTATCAATGATAACGGCTTGTTCTGATGCACAGACCATCCCATTATCAAATGATTTAGACATAACGATGTCATGAGCAGCTTGACGAAGGTCAGCAGATTTTTCTACATAGGCAGGAACGTTTCCGGCACCTACCCCAAGAGCTGGTTTTCCACATGAGTATGCAGCTTTAACCATAGCATTCCCACCAGTTGCAAGAATAGTTGCAACACCTTCGTGGTTCATTAGCGCTCCAGTTGCTTCCATAGATGGCTTTGTAATCCACTGAACACAGTTTTCAGGTGCACCGGCTGCAATCGCTGCATCGCGAACGATTTGTGCTGCGTGTGCTGATGATTCTTGAGCTGATGGGTGGAAAGCGAAAACGATTGGGTTACGTGTTTTCAAAGCAATCAAGGATTTGAAAATCGCTGTTGAAGTTGGGTTTGTTGTCGGAGTGACACCACAGATTACCCCTACAGGTTCCGCAATCTTTGTCAAACCTGTAATTGGATCATCTTCAATAACTCCAACTGTCTTAACTCCACGCATATTGTTCACTACGTGTTCGCAGGCAAATAGGTTTTTTGTCGCCTTGTCTTCAAATACCCCACGACCAGTTTCTTCAACTGCGTGTTGTGCAAGGATACCGTGCGCGTCAAGTGCTGCAACCGAAGCTTTTGCCACGATATAGTCAACTTGCTCTTGGTTCAACTTGCGCATTTCATCAAGCGCAACCAAGGCTTTTTTCACGAGACCATCGACATGCTTTTCAGCAGCAAGTTGTTTTTCCTCTGGTGTTACTATTTTTTTATCAGCCATATTATCCTCCATAGCCTTTAAGGATTTTATCCTTTGTTAATTTTTTCACAAGTTTATTATAACTCTTTTTTTATGCTTTGTAAACAGTTTCATAAGTATTTCACAAAGAATTTTTCTGAGATTGTGATTTTTTTCTCAATATAGCTACGCAATAGAGTTTTGTCTGGACGATTGTGAAATTATGGAAAAAATTTTTTTATTTCACAAAGTTTTTTCTAGTTGATAGTTTTTTCTCGAATTTAAGTGAAGAAAGCGTTTTCTTTTCAGACTTTGAAAATAGCCTCCTAACTTGGAGACTACTGTTTTTGCTGAAAAACGCCTTGTTTAAAGGTCCCTTCATAAACGACTTCTTGCTCTGTCATCAACTTCCCTTGACCTTCAGCCTGACCATTTACAAAATCACCCTCGTATTTCCAGCCATCTTTTGATTGGAAAGTCCCTTTTCCATTAAAGGCTCCATTATTGAAATCACCTGTATATTGGTCTCCATTTTCAAAGGTCATGGTGCCCTGACCATTCATTTTCCCTCGTACCAGGGTACCATCATAAACAAGAGCTCCACTATCAAGTGTCAGGACACCCTTTTTAGGCGTATTTAGTAGAAATACCGAAAGAGCACAGAGTACCATTACGACAACTGCAATGAGCTCTATCCTAGGACGAGTTAGGTAAACTCTACACTTCTCATAAAATTGTTTAAGCTTTTCCATTGTCACTCTCATTTTCTAATCGATCTAGCCAGTTTTGACATCCACTTGTGATACGCGCATAGGTTTCCTCAAAATCTCCTGTATACCAAGGATCTGGGACACTTTCAGATGCAAAAGAGTAAATTTTGTACTGTAGTTCCTGAGGACACATGTGACGCAGATCTGAAAGGTTTGAAGCATCCATACCGATAATATAATCAAACGATTCAAAGTCTTCTCTGCCAATCTGAAGCGATGTTTTATCTTTGTCATACGGGATCTGATACTGCTGGAAAATCGCCTGCGTTCCCTTATGAATCGGATTGCCATGTTCCCAAGACGAAGTTGCACGACTCTCAACTTGATAATCACTCGTCATGGACTTCATCACAAACTCTGCCATGGGGCTACGGCAAATATTTCCTAAGCACACAAATACTATTTTTTTCATCCCTTTTCCTCTCATATCATAGAAAAACGGGAGTGATAGAATCCCGTTTTATTCTTCGATTGCTCCGCCTTCGTCAACAACTGTTCCTTCTGGCGTCACAGCTTCTTTGAGTGGCAACACTGTCTTGATAGCAGCCAATTCAAAAGTCAAGTAGACCCCATCTACATCAAGTACGATTGTTTGTTTCTCAGTATCGACTTCATCCACTGTTCCGTAGAGTCCACCGATTGTAATGACTTCATAGCCTTTTTGAAGCTTGTTCAAGCTTTCCATACGCTTTTGAGCTTGTTTCTTTTGAGAACGTTGCATAAAGAACATCAAGGCAAACATACCTACAAGCATGATTAAAAAAGTAATATTTGGATTCATTGTTTTCTCCTTTGTATTTTACATAGGACTACTATATCAAATTTCAACTACTTTTACAAGATTGTGCCTTGTTTTTATGGTTATAAAAAATCAGAGTTTTCACTCTGATTTCTGCGATTATTTCAAGTTTTGAACGACTTTGACTAGATTTTCAACTGTAAATCCGTACTCTGCCAATACTTTTGGTGCTGGGGCAGATGCTCCAAAGGTATCAATACCAAGAACTGCACCATCAAGACCAACATATTTGTACCAGTTTTGAGTTGCTCCCATTTCGACTGCAACACGACGACGAACTATATTTGGAAGGATTTCTTCCTTGTAATCTGCATCTTGTGCGTCAAAGACATCTGTAGATGGCATGCTGACTACGCGGACTTTTTCGCCTTGACTAGCCAATTCTTTAGCAGCTGAGACAGCAAGATTAACCTCTGAACCTGTCGCAATCAAGATGGTATCAAAG
>JABZGM010000227.1 GCA_015259235.1 Alloprevotella sp.
GTAATTACCATTCCGACTGGGCATGCAGTGGTCCGTATGATGCTGTGTCGAAAACTCTTTTCGCTCAAGAGAAGGTGGATGCTTTCTATCTGGAGTTTGATGACGAACGTTCAGGAAGTTTTGCGCCATTGGCAGATGTGGCAGAAGGTGTGGACGTGGTGCTTGGACTGATTACCAGCAAACGTCCCGAGCTCGAAGATAAATCGGCGATTATTCAGCGTATTCATGAGGCAGCGCAATATGTGCCTCTGGAGCGTTTGAGCCTTAGTCCTCAGTGTGGTTTTGCGTCGTGTGAGATTGGCAATAAACTCACGGAAGAAGATCAGTGGCGCAAAGTAGCCCTGGTGCAAGAAATAGCCAAAGAAGTGTGGGCGTAAGCCGCACAAAGATAGTTGGGATTTGTAGAATGACAGAGAGCTTCGTGAGAGGCTCTTTGTCTTTTTATGTGGATATGCTGAGCAGGCATGCCCCCCCAAAAAAAAGGTCCTTAAAGCCTGAGTCGATTTATTGCTTTGTTGAGCAGAAGGTTTGTTGTGGTCTCGAAGGTGTCGCGGACTAATTGGAGACCGAACGAGATACAAGGTGTCAACAAGAAACTGAAAGATGATAGGAAGTAATCTTTTCTATTACCTATAACAATTTTACGGTCTAATGACCGATTTGGGATTAATGACGAGTAGCACTATTATGTTCTAATGACCTTTTGAGACAAAGGGGAAGAGATGGGAAAAATATCATCATATATAGTGAGAAATAGGTGCAATGTTGGGCTATTTCAAATAAACTTCTTATATTTGCACTATAAAATTCACTACATGCAGTGATTGCGATTACGAAGAAAATGTATTACCTTTGCTGCTGATATTAGTAACCTCTCAAAAAAAACGACAATGATAGGAATTTTCTATGGCAGCACTACTGGTAACACCGAAGCAGCTGCTCAAGACATCGCCGCAGCACTCGGCACAGAAGCTGTTTTCAATGTTGGTGAAGTAGACGCTGCTTCTGTAGCTGACTACGACACCCTCCTTCTCGGTTCCTCTACTTGGGGTGCTGGTGATTTGCAAGACGACTGGTATGACTTCCTCGATGCTTTGAAGGAACAAGACCTCAATGGCAAAAAAGTAGGTCTCTTCGGTTGCGGTGATTCCGACGGTTATGGCGATACTTTCTGTGGTGCTCTTCGTCAAATCTACGATGCACTCCAAGATTGCGGTTGCACTTTCGTGGGAGCTTACGAGCCAGAAGGCTATCAAGTGACCGACAGCGAAGTGAATGTAGACGGTAAGTTCGTAGGTCTTTGCCTCGACGAAGCCGACGCTGACAACAACCCTGCTCGCATCGCTGCATGGGTAGAACTCGTGAAGTAATAGCTTTTCGAAAATACTCAATCCAAATTTCATACACACGATGAAAATTCAAAAAATCGTAGCACGCGAAGTCCTCGACTCTCGCGGTTTCCCCTCTGTAGAGGTTGATGTAACTCTTGAAAACGGTGTTCTCGGCCGTGCTTCTGTGCCCTCTGGCGCATCTACTGGCGAAAACGAAGCTCTCGAACTTCGCGACGGCGACAAGGCTCGCTACGGCGGTAAGGGTACGCTCAAGGCAGTTGAAAACGTGAACAAGGTGATTGCTCCTGCTCTCGTAGGTCACTGCGTGCTCGACCAACGTGGCATCGACAACCTCATGCTTCAACTCGATGGCACTAAGACTAAGTCTAAGCTCGGTGCTAACGCCATCCTCGGTGTTTCTCTCGCTGTGGCTAAGGCTGCTGCTGCTGGTCTCGGTCTTCCTCTCTACCGTTACATCGGTGGTACTAACACCTTCACGCTCCCCGTGCCCATGATGAATATCATCAACGGTGGTGCTCACTCTGATGCTCCTATCGCATTCCAAGAGTTCATGATCCGTCCTGTAGGTGCTCCTTCTTTCCGTGAAGGTCTCCGTTGGGGTGCTGAAGTGTTCCACGCTCTTAAGAAGGTGCTCCACGATCGCGGTCTCTCTACTGCAGTAGGTGACGAAGGTGGTTTCGCTCCTAGCCTCAATGGTACTGAAGATGCTCTCGACACTATCATCTCTGCTATCAAGGCTGCTGGTCTCGAACCCGGTAAGGACGTAATGATTGGTCTCGACTGCGCTTCTTCTGAATTCTACGCTGATGGCGTTTACGACTACACTGAAAAGGAAGGTGCTAAGGGTGCAAAACGCAGCCGTGAAGAACAAGTGGCTTACCTCACCGAACTCGTTACCAAATATCCCATCGACTCTATCGAAGACGGTATGGCTGAAAACGACTGGGAAGGTTGGCAAATGCTCACCAAGGCTATCGGCGACCGTTGCCAACTCGTAGGTGACGACCTCTTCGTAACTAACGTTGAATTCCTCAAGAAGGGTATCGAACTCGGTTGCGGTAACTCTATCCTCATCAAGGTAAACCAAATCGGTTCTCTCTCTGAAACTCTCGACGCTATCGAAATGGCTCACCGCGCTGGTTACACTTCAGTAACTTCTCACCGTTCTGGTGAAACTGAAGATGCTACTATCGCTGACATCGCAGTAGCTACCAACTCTGGTCAAATCAAGACTGGTTCTTTGAGCCGTTCTGACCGTATGGCGAAGTACAACCAACTTCTCCGCATCGAGGAAGAACTCGGTGACCTCGCTGTTTATGGTTACAAGCGCATCAAGAAGGCTTAATCCTTTTTTTGATTCCCTCCCATTGCAACTCTGATTCTTCCCTAACTCTCTCTCCTTAGGGTTGCAATGCTTAGCGCGACATTTTTTGCGCTTTCTACGCCAGCTATCTTCTTTTAGATAGCTGGCTTTTTTTGTAAACATATTTGGTGGTTTCGAGAGAAATCATTACCTTTGCTTATCGAAAAATGGTATTATCCTTTTGGACTTGTAGCTCAGTTGGTTAGAGCAACAGACTCATAATCTGGAGGTCCTTGGTTCAAGCCCAAGCTGGTCCACAAAACACTAAACGCATCCGTTTCAAATAGATTGAAGCGGATGCGTTTTTCTTTGATAGAAGATTGGGACAATGAAAAAGGGAATCTAATTTATGGCTATGAAAGAGCAGTTTCTCTTCTATATTCGATTCGTGCGAAAGATTCGTGCGAAAGAATTTGTGGTAGAACAGGTTATATCAGAGCCTTTTTTCGACCAAACAACCAGGGTGAGAGGTGTAGCGCATCTAAAACTTTGCAGACTGCAAGAGCGCCTAGTATGCAGAGCGGTAAGGATAAGGTGAGAAACAACACGCGTGAGGAATCGAATGTAAGATATGGGATGAATATCTTGCATACCATTGTGAA
>JABZGM010000228.1 GCA_015259235.1 Alloprevotella sp.
CTCATTGGCACTGCTTGGGCGATGTATAAACTGAAAAAGGTAGTCAAATAGGCTATCTTCTGTGTGCGATTTTCTGTGATGGACATCATAATAATGTTATGCTACGAGGATGGTGAAATCTGCGTTGAGATTAGAGCGGCTGCAAAGTTACATTTTTCTGTTGGTGTGTGCAATCATCATTTTTAGGGACTTTCACCTCTGTCAGATGAACTCTTGCTTCTTCCTTTTGCCCAGAAACAAAGTCTTCTTCCACGATTTTGAAGACAAACCGCCACAATTACGGAAAAAAGTGCTAACTTTGCTCTATAATCTACGCAGATGAGGGCAGTGAAATGTTGCTGCTCTCGTGCGACAATTCAAACTATGCGCCAATTCTTTGCATTTTTCAGAATAAAACGGCTCGACACTTTCATCCTCGGCAAGTTCCTACAACTCTTTGTGGGAGCATTTTTCATCTGCCTCTTCGTGTTTGTCATGCAGTTCTTGTGGCGCTACGTTGACGACCTCGTGGGCAAAGGCTTGACCCTCGACGTGTTAGGACAATTCTTCTGGCACGTTTCCGTCTTTCTCATTCCCACCTCACTGCCACTTGCGGTGCTGCTCGCCTCGCTCATCACCTTTGGCAACATGGGAGAGAACCTCGAACTCCTCTCCATGAAAGCAGCCGGTGTACCGCTGGTGAGAGTGATGCGCCCCATTCTCTTCCTCATAATCCCCCTATCGGCGTTCGTCTTCTATTTTCAAAACGAAATCTCCACCAACGCCCAAAAGCAGCTCCGCGCACTCCTTGTTTCCATCAAAATCGCACAACCCGCTGTGGAAATCCCCGAAGGGGTGTTCTACAATATGCGCGATTTCAACCTCTATGTGGTGAAGAAAAACGCGCAAACTGGTATGCTCTACAATACCATCATCTACAAGATGGACCAAGGATTTGACCGCGCGCAAATCGTCTTGGCAGATTCGGCTAAGATTGAAATGACTGCCGACAAAATGCACATGAAATTGACCCTCTGGTCGGGCGAACAATTCCAAAATCTCAAATCGGACGAGGTGAATGTCTTCAAGAGTGAGAGTGTGCCCTACGACCGAGAGACGTTTATGTATAAGCAGTTGCTCATTGACTTCGACTCTAATTTTAATCAACTTGAAGCCAACGAACTAGCCTTTATGCCGCAGGCAAAAAACTGGACTGCGCTTGCCACTTTCATCGACTCGATGAACTTGCAAATCGACTCTGCCGCACTGGCATCTTCGAGCGATTACACCGGTAATGCCTTGCCCTCCACAAAGGCTTTCACACGCAAGGACTCTCTAGCCACGATGCGTGAACTCTCGCGCGTGAAGTTGAAGTTTGACAGCCTGATTGCAAAAATTCCCAAAGAGAAGATGGAGCGCGCGCGCAACCGCACTGCCACCATGCTCCAAAGTTTCTCTACCGAAACGACATGGCGCAACGAGGCTGTGGAAGATCAGGAATACTACGTCCGCAAGCACGAGGTGGAATGGCACCAACGCATCACTTTGTCGTTGGCTTGCTTGCTCTTTTTCTTCGTGGGTGCACCGCTCGGTGCCATCATTCGCAAAGGCGGATTGGGCATGCCCACGATTATCTCGGTGGGTATTTTCATCCTCTACTACATCATCAACACCTCGGGCATGAAGATGGCGCGCGATGGCAGCATCAACATGGTGGTGGGCATGTGGATGTCTACCTTCATCCTCACACCAGCTGGAGCCTATCTCACCTTTATGGCAAACCGCGACTCGGTGGTGTTCAACCTCGATGCTTATTTTGCCTTCCTCCGCAGACTATTGGGCTTCCGCACCAAGCGACACCTCTTCCGCAAAGAGGTCATCATCACTCCGCCCGATGAGGAAACCGACTTGCTGCTGGCACAGTCGATTCGACAAGAATCCGAAGACTACCGCCAAACAAAGCGTCTGTGGCTTGCGCCCAACTACTTCCGCCTCTTCTTCCGCACACGTCCCGATCATCGCATGGAACAACTCAGCGATCGCATCGAAGAGTTGGTGGAGGACTTGGCAAACACCAGAGATATGCACGTGCTCGACACGCTCAACCGTGTGCCCTTCATCTATGCCCATGCACACACCACGCCTTTCTCGCGCAAATGGCTCAACTTTGTCGTGGGCATTCTCTTCCCCTTCGGACTCATCATTTGGGTGAGAGCATGGCGGTTTCGCCTGCGTTTGGCACGAGATTTGCGGCAGACCATTCAGTGCATGACTAAGATCGAAGAATTATTAGAAAATAGAGATTAGACGTTAGATATTAGACGTTAGAGGGTCGCAGCCCCTTTTTCGCTCGGCTGCGGCTTCGCTCGCCTCGGGGAGCAAATAGACGTTAGCGATTAGGCGTTAGTCCCTTATAGCTCGGCTATGATGCCTTGGTTATAGGCACACCACTTAGCATACCACACAACAACATAAAGACACCATCTCATGGCAGACATCCAACTTTCCACCATAGAAGAAGCTTTGGAAGATTTCAAAGCTGGTAAATTTCTCATCGTTGTCGACGACGAAGACCGCGAAAATGAAGGTGACCTCATCACCGCTGCAGAGCTCATCACGCCCGAAAAAATTAACTATATGCTCCAAAAGGGACGTGGCGTGCTGTGTACACCCGTCACTAAGGAGCGTTGCCGACAACTTCACCTCGACCACCAAGTGCAAAGCAACACTTCGGTGCTAGGCACTCCCTTCACGGTGACCGTAGACCTCCTCGAAGGCTGCACCACTGGCGTTTCCACACACGACCGCGCAGCTACTGTTCGCGCTTTGGCTGATCCCGAAGCACGCCCCGAATGGTTCGGACGTCCTGGACACATCAATCCCCTCTATGCGCAAGATCGTGGTGTGCTCGCACGCGCTGGACACACCGAAGCCGCTGTTGACTTGGCGCGCTTGGCAGGACTTCAGCCCGTGGCTTGCCTGATTGAAATCCTCAACGAAGACGGCACCATGGCACGTATGCCACAACTCAAAGAGTTTGCCGTGCAAGAAGGACTCAAAATCATCACCATCAAAGACCTCATCGCCTATCGTTTGAAGGAAGAATCGCTCATCGAGCGCGGAGAAGAAGTGAGCATGCCCACAGAATATGGTGATTTTCGCCTCATTCCTTATCGTCAAAAAAGCAATGGTTTGGAGCACGTAGCCCTTTTCAAAGGCGATTGGAAACCCGGTGAACCCCTCCTTGTGCGCGTGCATTCTAGTTGCGTCACGGGCGACATCTTCGGCAGTTGCCGTTGCGACTGCGGAGCACAGCTCCACAA
>JABZGM010000229.1 GCA_015259235.1 Alloprevotella sp.
ATGCGAAAACACAAGGAAGTGACGCATGAAGTGTTAAATGCTTTCGGAAGAATCACTGAAAATAGCGATTGCGAGGGAGGGTAGAAAGCCGTAACTTTGCAACATCATCGGAGATAGAAGTTTACTGCTCGTGAAGGCATAATATTATTGCCGTTGGCATGGCTTCTCTCCTCCTTAATTCCTAACAAAATATGTATATCAAAACACTCCTACTTGCTGCCTTTGCAGCTTTTACACTCGCTTCTTGCGATAAAGATGAAGATAAGCCTGCACCTAGTCAGGCGAAAACCTATAAGAATGTAGGGATGGCACTCAAAGACGGTGCTTATGGTAGTTGGACGTATGTGAATCTTGCTACTGGTGAACACGAATCTCATCCTGATTTTGGCACTTGGACGTATGTGAACCCCCAAACGAAGGAGGTGAAGCGCGAACAGAAACCAGGCAGTTTGGCTGACGTGAAAATCAAATGGGACATTGCGTTTCGCTACAATCTCGTGCGCACCAACGATGGCGCTACAAAATTGCTCTCTGCAACAGAGTTTGCTCAGGTGAAACCTGAAGAACTTAAGGACGTCAGCGTGAAGGATACCATTGCTACGGGAAAAGACCGTGTGTTGGTGGACTTTTTCAAGATGAGGCAGGGTGTTGTGAGTTCCACTTCCAACGATGTGCGCAACCCAGTGCTCTCCTCATTGTTCACACGCAAAGGACAGATGCCAAATATCACTTATGAAGCAAAGCCCAATGTGGTGGCATTGCGTACAAAAGATGGTCGCAATTTCTTGCTCAAATTTAAGTCATTCTCCAACAATGCTGGCGACAATGGTTTCTACACCTTTGATGTGTTGCAAGTGAAGTAATCTTTAGCAGAGTCTAGACTCTCAAGGCGTAAGAATATGGAGAAAACGTGAGAGGACTAATCTCTAACGTCTAACTTCTAACGTCTAATCTCTAACCGAGCCACGCTTGTCGTGGCGAGCATAAAGGGTCTATGACCCTCTAACGTCTAAGTACGTCCAATGATAAATACAAAATCAGCATTCATTGTCCTATGCCTTTTCTCTGGCATGGGACAATGCTGTATGTCAGTGCAGGCGCAAAAAAAGAACACCCCAGTGGTGTCCAACAAAGAGAAATTTGCTGCGAATCCAGCGAAGGATAAAGTCTTTGATGAGGTAGTGGTCACTGGTTCTCGCTTAGAGCGTCCACTCAAAGACGTTCCGGTGATCACACGCATCGTGTCACGTGCCGAGATTGATCGCATCAATCCCCTCGACATGCAGCAACTGTTGCAGTATGCCCTCCCAGGCATCCAGTTTCGTCTCAACACAATGAGCCAGTTGCCCACGCTCACCTATCAAGGGATGAACAACAAGATGGTGGTCTTCCTCATAGATGGCGAGCGACTGAGCGGAGAAAGTAGCGATCACAACATCGACTACAACCGCATCAATCCCGATGAGATCGAGCGTATCGAGGTGGTGCGTGGAGCTGCCTCCACCCTCTACGACAGTAATGCTCAAGGAGGAGTCATCAACATCATCACGCGCAAGGCGAAACGCCCTGTTTCATTTAGTCTTACGGGACGTTATGCGGGAAAGAATGGAGAAAAATATGGAGCCAACTTAGGGATTCGCAAAAAGGGATGGACTTCCTTCACCAACTGGGGCTGGCGCAGCCGCGAAAGTTTCGTAGTGCCCGACGTGAGCAAGTATGCCTATGAGCAAATCTCGCCCGATGGCACCGTGAAACAGGTAGAAGAGAGCCAAGCCGACACACTCCAGATTAAGGGCTACACCGTAAACACCGTGTCGCAGCGACTGGGCTATCAATTTAACGAACGTCTCAGCGCAGAAGTCAAAGGTTCGTTCTATAGCAACCGACAACCCCTCGTGCGCGGTGGCAAACGCTACGATCGATATAATGATTGGACGTGGGGAGCTAATGTGAAATACCTCCTTTCGCCACAACATCGCTTCGATTTGTCCTATCTCAACGACTCCTACACCAAGACCTATAACTATCCTTATGCAGAGGGAACTGCTGGTGATCCGAAGAGCATCACCCCCTATCGCAATCATCAGCAGACGGCACGCTTGAACTATACCCTCCTCACCGACCAGCACACGGTGAGTCTGGGAGCAGAGATGAGCAACGACTATCTCAAGCACTATATGCTCAAAGATTCTGGCGCGGTGTCGGGCACTCAGTGGTCGGTCTATGGCCAAGAAGAGTGGCACATTCTCCCACAACTGAATCTGGTGGCAGGTGTGCGTCTCGACAAACCCTGGAGATATGATGTGCATCTCACGCCCAAGGTGTCATTGCTCTACCGTCCGCTCGATAATCTCACGCTGCGCGCTAACTATTCTCACGGCTATCGTCCGCCCACACTCAAAGAGGTGTATCAAGACTTCAACATGATGAACGTGATGCACGTGGTGGGTAATCCCAATCTCCGCCCTGAGACGAGCGAACAAATCTCATTTTCGGCAGAATATGAGTGGAATCGTCTGAACCTTTCGGCTTCTGTGTTTCACAATCGCTATCGTTACTACATCGGCTACGAGACGGTAAGCGCAGACACCATACGTTATGCCAATTTCGACGACCGAAAGACCACTGGAGTGGAAGTTTCGGCGCGCTACACTACGCCCTATGGACTGCACGTGCGCGCCACTTATAACTATATTAAGGACTATCAGCTGAGCAACGGTCACGGAAGTTTCTCTGAGTACTACAACACCTCCGATGTTCGTCCGCATAGCCTCACTTTTGGCGCAGCTTATCACTACGCCCTCACAAAGTCGCTCACGGCTACGGCAGATTTCAATGGGCACTGGGGCTGTGCTTTCTCACAATATGACTATCGTCTGTTGCGCGATGCCCAGAGTGGAGCAGAACTCCCCGTGATGTATCGCTATGGTTTCGATGCGCGCACCTTCTGTTCATTGAATCTCGGTGTGCAACTCCCTAAAAAGGGCATTACCGTGGGATTGCTCATCGACAATCTCTTCGACTATCGCGACCGCGCTTCTACCGCTTCTGTGCAACTTCCCGATGTGGGTCGCACCTTTGTCGGAACAATTAAGATAGATGTCGATAAACTCTTCTAAATCCTCTAACGTCTAAGGTCTACTCCTTAAGGTCTAACGCCTATTCCTCCGAGTAGCGCTTGCGTGGCGAGCAGAAAGGGGATGCGAAGCTCTAGAGTCTAACGTCTACTCTCAAACGTCTAACTTCTATTTCTCCGAGCCACGCTTGTCGTGGCGAGCAAAAAGGG
>JABZGM010000022.1 GCA_015259235.1 Alloprevotella sp.
CTACGTGGTGATCGCGAAATTCGGGAACGTGGCTCAAAGATTCCTTGCCGTAGTAGTATTCGTGACTCTCGATGTTGCATTCATCTTCGAGATAAATGCCATATTTGTCAGCAAGATAATACCAATAGGGGTCGTTGCTATAGTGGCTGTTGCGCACGTGGTTGATGTTGGCGCGCTTCATCAACATCACTTCCTTCTCCATTTGCTCACGCGTGATAGCGTGTCCGCGTCCGGGGTTTGTTTCGTGGCGGTTCACACCCTTCATCTTGATGGGTTTGCCATTGAGATAATAGTAACGTCCAGCCTTGCCAAATTCGTCGTCTTGCGCAGCGGTTTGTTTGATTTCAATCTTACGGAAACCTACGATGGTAGAGAAAGTCTCGAGCACATTGTCTTTGGCATCCACCAGTTCGCCCACCAACACATAACGCCAAGGAGCTTCTGCACTCCATTTCTTCACAAGCGCACCAGCTTGCAATTTCACACTTGCAGTAACTTCGTTTCCTTTGCGCACTTCCACAGGGGCTGTTTCTGCACTCACACCTGCTACGGGAGTAGTGCCCTCGCCATAGAGTTCTTTTTCAAAAAGGCGATAGCGCACACGCAAACCTTTGAGGTTTTTCGTGGAGAGATTGTTCAGAGAAGCTTTGATGTCGAGCGAAGCATTCACCAACGAAGCATCAAAGTCGGGGATTGCCACCACATCGCGCACTTGCACTTTGGGTTTCGCCACCAAACCTACGTTGCGGAAGATACCAGGCAGGCGGAACATGTCTTGACTCTCCAAGAAAGAACCATCATTGTTGCGATATACCTCTACGGCAAGCACGTTCTCACCTTTCACCAAATAGGGAGAGATGTCAAACGAAGCCAAGTTGCGAGAGTTCTTAGAGAAACCCACATATTTTCCGTTGATGTAAAGATAGAAGAAAGAGTCTACCCCATCGAAGTTGAGATATACCTCACGACCTTCCCAGTTTTGAGGAAGAGTGAAGGTGCGACGATACGAACCCACTTCGTTGCGGTTCTTATAGGTGAGCCAATCTTTGTTGGGTTCACGCATCACACCCTTTTTCCAGTCGCCCACAGCCACCTCGTGTTGGAAAATCACACGCTGGTTACTATAAATAGGCATACCATACTTCTGTGTGCCGTCTTTCTGAATACCCACGATGTTCCAGTTCATCGGCACTTGCACCTTGTCCCAACCGCTGATGTTGTAGTTGGGTTTATAAAATTCTAGCGGACGCTCTTCGGGATTTCCCACCCAGTGGAAACTCCATTCGCCGTTCAAACTCTGATAAAATGAAGAGGCTTCGGGCAGCACCTTAAGGGCTTCTTGCTCATTGGCAAAAGGGAAAAACCAAGCGTGAGGACGCTCTTTGTTGAGTGCCACCTGAGTTGGATTCTGCCATTCAGTGCCGAGCGGAGCTTTCACCTTAAGGTTGTAGGCGAATCCTGGCATGTGGTCACTGGAAGCAGGTGCCGTTTGCGCTGATGCGCCAAGGCTGAGAAGCAAACTGCAAGCTAAGAATAAAGACATACTTGAGGATGTTGAAGTGTGATGAGTAGAGAGGTAGCATTTGAGTGTCTGTTCTAAAACAGATTTCCACAGGCGGCACTCAAAGCCAAATCGTGTTCTTTGCGACAAAGTTACGGAATAAAAAATGAATTTGCGCTATTTTCACCTCTATATTTTCACCTTGACTTTGCAAAATGGTGGAATTTCCGCCAAACGACGTAGCCAGAGATGAGCACGGTGAGCAAAAAGGTGCCAGAGAGGAAGATGAAAAGTTGGATGATAATGTCGGGAAGAAACGTATAAATACGACCTGTGTGCGTTTCCAGAGCTACTCTCCACAGCGACAAACGACCATCTTGCACTTGTTCGGGCATTTCGCTGAAATCTGCTCGCTCATAGCACACGGACTCTTGCTCGTCGTCGTCAGTTGCCGCTTTTTGGGCACCACCGAGCGCATATTCTGCCCCACGATTATAGTCAAAAACCACAGGACGCGCGCCTAAGTCAGTGGAATAACCCGACACGGAGTAAGTGAAATCGGGGATTCCCTGATGCTTCGGTGCCACATACCGCTGTCCGGTGTAGAGATTCCAACTCTCGCCCGTGCGCGCATTCCAGCGATAGAGTCCACTGAAAGAACCAGCTATCCAATGGTCTGCATCTTCTTGTTGCAACACATTGGTGCCCATGAAGCCCACGGGAGGTTCGTGGTCCAACTTAGTAGGTGCACTATGGAGATTGCTCGTTGTGAAAAAGCCGAAGGGTGTCTGCAACAACCAGCGATGATGATGACGATCGTAGCGTATCATGCGCAGATTGTCCCACCACGGATTGGGATTATGTTCATGCGTCAACGCAAGTGGTTGATGCCGAAGTCTGGCTATGGCTACCAAGAGCGGCGGACGAAGAAACATCCCCGTTACGGTGAGCAGCAGAAGAAATGCGAGGAGATAGACTCCCAATTTGTTATGAAGTTGAAGCGAAAATTTGAAGACACGACGCAGCACGCTCTTACCTTCTGGCTGGCGTTTGCGCTGTCGCTTCAACAACTTTGGGAAGAAGGCGAGTACCACTCCAGTGAGGCAAAGGACGATGAGGATGACACCCAAAAAGTCGACAAAATATTGTGCCCAAGCTCCGAAGAGTTCTCCACTGTGGAGCATCCAGAGGGTGCGAAAGGTGAAGCGCCCAAGTGGAGCATTGGTTGGTGCTTTCAAATGTATGCGCTCGAAATGCGTATAAGGTGCCGTAGCGAGGAAGAGTTCTGAACGACTTTGCAGCACCAACGTGTCGCCTTTCACAGCCGCATCCGTCATGCGGTCGGATGGTGCAAAGCGTTCGGTAAGTCGTTGCCACGATTGAGTACTATGGTTCCATTGGTAGGCATCGAAGGTGGTGACAGCAAAAAGTTGCCCACTATGAGTGCGCACCACATTTGCCACCAAGCGGTTGTCGGCTCCTGAGCGCATGCCACGTTCAAAACGCGAGAAGCACGTACGGCTTGAGTCGGTGAGCCAAAGCCCATTTTCACCATACAACAAGATGGAGTCGCTCGAAACACGAAGTGTTCCTTTCACCGCTCCTAGATTCCAGTGTTCCATGCGATACTCTGGTGGTAACACAGAGCGCGGCACGTCCACTTCACTCAAAGCGACACGATGATTTAGTACGATGCCCGACAATGCAAAGATGATGAGAAAGAGGGTGAAAAATAGCCCACCCCACTTGTGCACCCAGCGCAGACGACGGTGGCGACGTTGTTTCGTCTTAATACCATCTGGCTGTGTAGCTGATGATTTGGTAAACAATCTAGAAAGAAAAGACATGAAGTTTAGTATTGCAAATGAAAAGTCAGTCAGTAAACATGATACTGACGGCAGTGGATTCAGCGCTACGCGACATCGTCACTTGCCTTGCCGCTATGAAATCCTCGAATGCACGCAGCAAAACCTTGGCAAAAATACCAATTATTCGTGGAATTGTCGAGGGCTTGTGTCACTTTTTGAACTGCACGAAGCTCAACAATCCTATAAAATCTATTCAGTATCTAATGACCGATTGGGGTTAAAAGGGCATAGAAGAAAGGGATACAGCAAAGATTGATATAAAAGAAAAGCACCCCACCTCTGAAATAGAGATGGGGTGCAGATATGAGCGAGATTAACTCGTCAGTGCGAGATAGTCAGCACGGGGTTGACTTATTTCACAACTTGCTTCTTGCCGTTAACGATGTAAACACCAGCAGGGAGGTGGTTAGCGTTGTTCACGCGAACACCAGAAAGAGTGTAAACACCAGCCTTACCAGCCTTGCCGTTGAGAACGACAACACGACCGAGAGAAGTGATGGTGTCTTCAGCTTTAAGTTCAGCATCACCCTTCTTGTCTGTCACAGGCATCTTGTCGAAGTAACCAGTGTTAGCAGCAACAGATTCGTTTGGTTCAGAGAGAAGCACGAGGCTGTGATCACGGTTGAAGATACCGCTTTCTTCATTCAAACGAGTGTTTTCGAAGACAGGAGTCAAACCATTTACAGCTTGTCCAGGAGTGTGAGTTGGATTGAGCTTAGTGTAATCCTTGTTCACGTCCTTAGTAGGATAGAGAGTCACAAAATTGCTTTCGTTCTTTTCAGCAGGCTTGTAAACATAAGCTTGACCAGCATTAAGCTTGTTGTCAGTTACCGCTGCGAGTTGGATTTTTGATTCTGCATCTTGACCAATTACAGTGTAGAACTGACCATTGCTAGAATCAAATCCTGCATTTACAGGAAGAGTGATAATTTGAGCAACCTTAGCTTGAACATACACTCTAAAGCCATCTTCTGGATCGAGTGCCTTGTTGATATCTTCAGTAGCAGGGAGGAACTTGAAGGCAGAGTTGTCTTGACCTTCAGCAGAGTTCCAAAGCACGAGATTGTCAGACTCAGCATTTACATAGATCTTCTTAGCTTCTGCATCGTCAGCCTTGATGACAAAGTTAAAGCAACCAGGAGTCTTAGCAAAAGTAACGCTGAATACATAAGGAGTTTCGCTCTGAGTCATCATAGCTTGACCTGCCTTAGGAGCAGCGTAGAGACCACTGTAGACGTTCTTGAGCGTGTAACCGTTTTCTACCTTTTGAACATCCCAGTATGCACCGAGAACAGAGGAGAAACCATCTTCGTCCTTGTAGACACCCTTGTTGTTAGGATCGAGTACGCGACCCCACATCTTCAAGTGACTTTCGCGTGAAGAGTTGATAGCAGTGATCATGCGACCTTCACGAGTCTTTTCAGCAGATGCGCTTTGGATGCGATAAACACCAGCTTCAGGCATGATGAGTTGCTTAGCAAACTCAGCGAGACCAGCATTGAGTTCAGCAAGATAAGCGTTGATTTGCTCTACGTTAGGAGCCTTAGTCTTCACTTGAGCTTCGAGCTGAGTCTTCACAGAAGTGATAACAGCTTCGAGCTTAGCCTTAGCACCTTCCTTATAGTAACCCACTTCGGCTCCTTCTACAGAAGATGTAGAAAGCTTTTGAGCTTCAGCGAGAGCGTCAGTCACACGCTTAGGTTCGGGATAGTTCTTGAGGAATTGATCGTATGCCTTTTGGAGAGCTTCGATGCTTTCCTTTGTAGCCTTCTCAGCCTTCACTTCAGTATTCAACTTAGCAATAGCAGCATTGAGGGCATCAATATCAGCCTTAGGCACAGAAGCGTTGAGAGAATTTACCTCATCATAGGCTCCCTTATAAACACGGAATTCAGAACCATAGAAGAAACGGTTACCATTGCCATCGGCACCAGCACCATTTGCGCGAGAAACAACTTCAAGACGGAAGTTCTTGTAACCAGCAGGAACCTTGAAGTAAGCCACACCCGCATAGTTGTTCTTTGTAGCTTCACCCACCTTGATAGCATAAGGATAATTGAAGGTAGAAACAGCGAGTGAATCCCAACCTTGCTTTTTCCAAGCATCGTAATCCATCACTTCTTCGCCGGCGTCATTTGTCTTGTTTTCTTTACCCTTATCAAGAGCTTCATCAGACTTCGTACCCCAAAGTGTCACCTTAGCAGGAGCACCACCATTAGCATTGTCGTGCACACGCTTCACCCACTTGAGAAGGAGTTCTTGTTGTGGAGCTTCGAGTTGGAATTGGAGGAAGTGATTTCCTTTCCAAGCATCTTCACCACCGTGCCAAGTTGAGTGGAAGAAGGTGTTAGCATCACCGTCGAGGAGGAAATTCAAGTCTTTACCTTCATCTTTGTCAGCCATAGGACACTTGAGATGGTCTGCAGAAGTGACAAGACCTGGATCATTGTCTTTAGAGAAGTCACCAGAATTAGCAAATTCAAGGCGAGTTCCTTGTTCGTTAACAGCCATGTAAGCGTAACCCTTATCGAGAGCTGCTTGAGCTTGGTTCACAAGTGCATTAGCTTTATCGTTATTGATGCCTTGTTGAGCAACGCTAAGGAGTTTATCAATTTGCTCTTGTGTGATAGTGCGAGCATAGAAAGCAGAAGCAGGAGCTTGCCAATCCCATACTACAACACGTTCGTGGTCACCACCAGGGTGCAAGCCACCAAATTCCCAACGGTCTTTAGTTGCACCACCGAAGCCTTTACCTCTCCAAAGGTCGGGAGAATAGAAAGTAAAGAAGCCTGCTTGGTTGCGGTTTGCCACGATGTTATAAGAAGCTAAACGCTCATTGCTCATTTCTACAGTTTGGTTGAAGCCTGCAGGTTCTGATTTGTTGATGTAGCGTTCAGTTTGCATGTTCTTGAAGAAGAAGAAACCAGGATGCGCATTATCCTTCTCTACCTTCCAGATGAACTTCAAAGACTTGTGGTCGAGTTCTTCACCTTGCTTGTAGGTAGTAGCGCCACCTTTGTAGGTCCAGAGCAAACGCTTTGCACCAGGTTTCACAGCACCTTCGTCATAGAGAGCACCACCGTCATAGCCAGTTTCCTTGTGAGAACGATAAGATTCTACGATGTAGTAACCTTCGGTCAATGGCTTACCTGATGCCTTGAATTCATTAAAAGCTTTAGGGAGTTCTTCAGCGAGTTTGTCTAATTCAGTCTCAGTAAGCTCAGAACCTCCATCTACAGCAGCCTTAGCCTTAGTGTAAAGATCTTTAAGCACAGCATACTTTGCAGCATCGTATTGACCGATGTCAGTACCCAACACGTAAGCGTCCTTCTTAGTAGCATCAACCAAACCGTCGATGTCGAAACCTTCGCCGAAGGTAGCGTCCAAAACGTTGTTGAGGGATGTCTTGGCGTTATTCTCTTCCACTTCGAAGATGTTCCAAACATTCTTGCTGTAGTTGGTACCCTTATTTACAGAAAGATCGCCAGCCTCGTTGGTGAGGAAGAAGTCATATTCTGCATCTTGCTCCTTCTTCTTGGGATTCTTAGACTGGTAAGAAACAATAACAACAGCATCGTTGCGGTCTGTGAAAGTCAAAGTACTCAAGTCGAACTTGTTGACACCGTCATTGTCTGCCATAGATTCGCGAACATACGCATCTTTACCTCTGAGCACGATAGTGGTGTCTCCACCATTGTCCTTTGTTGTTTGCCAGTCGTAAGACTTTTGGGGGTCCTGTTTCACAGCTTCCTTCACGACAACCTTCCATGCGCGGTTGGTAGAAGAGGTGTAGAAAGTCTTGTTGCCAGGGACAGACACATACTGATCTTTCGTCTTGCCAGATACCTTCAAGTAGTAAACTTGATTGTCCGCTGCATCTTTGACACCCTCTACGGGAACAAACTCAAAGACTCCGTCAGAAGAAAGGTAAGATTTCTCGGTAAACGCAGTACCTTGAAGGTAACGGTTATTACCAGCCGCAGAAACAATACCTTGCAGGGCATACTTTTTGCCAGCTTCAATCTGAGTCACAGCATTTGTAGCAGGAGACCAGTTACGAGCCGACAAATTTGTCACACCGACCAACACAACGGCAGCCGAGGCGAGCAATTTGTAAACCTGTTTCATTGAATGATTAAATTAAGAATTAAACGATTAATTGTGGTTCGCTTGATGAAATAGATATGTGACAAGGGCGCATTTTCCAAAGTTTTGCAAATCGCAAACACTTTATCCTGCGTGCTAGCAAGACATATCTCAGGACAAAGGTATAAAAAAAAAACTGGACATAGCAGTTTTGGGGGAGAAAAAACGCGAATCAATGCTTTTTTTCAAGTCCACACGGCAAAATCACCCTCAAATGAGGATTTTCCGCCTACTGCTTGTCCAGTTTTTTTAGGAATAACTTTCACATTCGTGGCATAGGTTGCTTGTCTTATTCACAAGTTTACGCACGACACAAAGGTGACAGCTAACCATTCACACGCTTAATGATTTGCGTTGCATGCTCTTTGGTGCGAATCTGACCAGGGGTGAAGATGCTTTCCACCTTGCCTTCTTCGTCAATGAGGAAGGTAGTGCGCAAAAGCCCAACCGTGATTTTGCCATAACGGTTCTTCTCTCCCCACACTCCCATGGCGTTGATGAGGGTTTTGTCCGTGTCAGCAATGAGACGGAAGGGCAGCTGATGGGCTGCGATGAACTTTTGATGACTCTCTGCGCTATCGGCACTCACACCGATCACTTCATACCCCATTTGAGTGAGTTCGCTGTAGTTGTCGCGAAGGGAGCACGCCTCAGCCGTACAGCCAGGCGTTTGATCTTTGGGATAGAAATAGAGAATTACTTTTCGACCTGCATATTCACTGGTGCGCACTTCTTGACCATTTTGATCCACACCAAGAACTTCGGGAAGTTTGTCGCCGATATTCATATTAGACGTTAGAGATTAGATGTTAGAGGGTCGCAGACCCTATTTTGCTCGCCACGGCAAGCGTGGCTCGGGATAAAATAATTTGTCGTTAGAGGGACTAGTGCTTCTAGAAGTTCTAGTTTTTCTAGAAGTTCTAGTTTTTCTAGAGGTTTTAGAATCTCCAGTTTTTCTAGAGCATCCAGCTTCTGAAAAAGCCATTCCCCAACTTGCCGTAACAAATCGGGGAATGATGTAGAATTACCTCCGATGGAGGCTATGTTTAGTCTTCGTAGGGTACGAAATCTTCCTTCGTAACACCGCAGATGGGACAGCACCAATCTTCTGGAATGTCTTCAAATGCAGTGCCAGGAGCAATACCAGAATCGGGATCTCCTTCAGCGGGATCGTAAATATAGCCACAAGGCTCGCAAAGATACTTTTGCATAGTTGTTCTATTGTTAAATTGTTAAGTTTATGTTGAGATAGAGGGGGAGCGCCCGCGACGGCAACTCACAACCTTCACTGCAAAGTTGGAAAATTATTTTCATTCTTCCAAATGTTTTCCCACAAAAAACAGCAAATTTCTATCGTTTGCGATTATTTTGTCGAATGAGGTTGAAATTTTAGGGCTTATTCTGCTCTACACAAGCCTTTTTCAGCTATACACAAACCTTTTTCCTCCTCAACAAATGGAGCTGCGCAGCACAATTCGACTTTCCGGTCCCATATTGAAGAGAAGATCCACGATACTCAAATTAGGCAGAAAGCCATGACGCTGAGAAAAGATTTGATAGTAGGTTTGAGGATGAAAAGTGGAGTCGCTACGACAATCGAGTTTAGGACGAATCATTTCGCGATAATCTTGATAATTCCACGAGGGAAGCATGAGAGCATGGGGAGACGTTTCGCCGACTTTGTCCCCAGCCTCAGAGAGAGCGACCAACTGTTTCTTGAGTTCATCCCGAAATTGCAACGTGGCTTGCGTTGAGATACTCGCTTCTTGCAACCTCCCTTCTGCATCCAACAAGAGATATTCTCCTTCATTCACCACAATCTTGGGATGGATATCGAGTAGACGCAAGACTAAGTGGTGCAAATCTGCGTTGAAATCGACTAGTCGCTCATATTCTCCTTGATAAATGGCGGCAAAATCATCGGCATAGTATTCAAAAAAGGGGGTGCGCTCATAGGCTGCCACAAGTGCATTCCAATGGAGTTGTCGCCATCGATTGTGGTCGATGATACGCATCTCTCGCGTAGGGGTCTTATGATCTCCACCTAATTCCTTGCATCCTTGCACAGGGATAGTGAGCGACTGCGTGCCATCCGCCGTGGCGATGACACATCGGTTGCGAAACGTCTGTTTCACATAGTGGTCGCTACGTTCTTCCACCACAAAAGGGGCAGAGATGAGCTTGGTATAATAATGCACCGGAGCGAGGTAAGCCGAAGTGAGCAACGGAATCGGAGACATATTCTATAGGTTTATATAAATAAGTATGGGATGCACGTCCTTTTGTATGATAGGCGGTGCATCCCATTTCAATATCTTACTCTATCAAAGAGCATCTTGCACACCCTAGCATGGGATAGAACAAGAGTTGAAATTATACTTTCTAACTATTTTATACCATCTACCCACTTGAAGGTGCGGTTCCAACGGATTTTTCCATCCATAAAACCATAGTCGGGATCGAGAGAAAGCCATACCATGAGGGGTTTTCCCACGATGTGATCTTCTGGAACAAATCCCCAGAATCGGGAGTCGGCAGAAAGGTCGCGATTATCGCCCATCATCCAGTAGTAGTCGAGCTTAAAGGTGTAGTTTGCAGCGACTTTGCCATTGATGAGGATTTTATCGCCTTTCACCTCCAACTTATTGCCCTCATAAACGGCAATACAACGCTCATACAAGGGAAGATTTGCAAGCGACAACTGCACCGTTTCTCCTTTCTTGGGAATCCAGATGGGACCATAGTCGGAGGTCGTCCAGGTTTTTGCCATATTGAGGGGGAAGAGCCAGTGGTTATAACTGGGTTCTTTGCCTTCTATTGTTGCCACTTCGGGGTGATGCTCAAAATATTTGTAAAGCTGAGCAGTGAGTGGCATGCTAATAACTTGCCCCTCTCCAGCACGAGAAAGATCTTCGCGAGTGACGCCATTTTCCTTCAAGAATTCCACACTGGGAGCCTGCTTGAAACGCACATTATATACAAGCTGCATGTTTTCAGGTCGTGCTTGCTTCTTGCCATTGATATAGATATCGTTGTTTTTGATTTGCAAGGTTTGACCTGCCACCGCAACACAACGCTTGACGTAGTTCTCACGTCTATCCACAGGACGAGAGATGATTTCCCCTATCTCGGTGCTTTGCTTCAAAATCTGCTGTCCAATGCTGTAGATTTTGGCGAAGGCTGCACGTTGCTCTTGAGGAGAAAGCGAGTCGCTAGGCTCGTTGATACCAAGTGCCTGCGCACCGGTGGAGTAAACAAGCCCATAATAGTCTTGATTCTGGAAGTTGCTGGCTACGGTGTCGCCCGAAGGATAGTTGAACACCACGATATCCCCAACTTCCACTCGTCCCAAACCTTTCACACGACGGTAGTCCCATTGTGGCCACTCGATATAACTCTTACCACCTCCCAGCCATGCAGGAAGATTGTGCTGAGTGAGTGGCATCGTGAGGGGAGTTTGTGGGATGCGAGGACCATAGCTCAACTTAGACACCAGGAGATAATCACCAGTCAACAACGTCTTCTCGAGCGAAGAAGAGGGGATGACAAAGTTTTGAAAGAAATATTGGTTGATAAAGTAGATGGCTACGAGTGCAAACACAATAGCATCTACCCAACTCATCACCGTGCGCACGATGGGATCAGGACTATTGCGCCACCAACCCCAGTTGATTTTGCGACTGATGTAGAGATCATAAATGAAAGGCACTACGAGAAGTCCCCACCATGAACCTACCCAAAGGAGGAAAAGAAGATAAAGCGCGGTGACCACTCCAAAGAGCGTCCATTGACGGCGCGTTGCTTTTGGCATTGTGAACATAAATCGAGGATTTATGATGGATAGAAAGGATAAAGAATATAGAATCTTCGCCAGCGACATCGAGCATGCTACAAAAAACATTTTGCACGCTGCACAACACGCTAGGCAAGAATCACACGCTATATGCTAGAAGTTGAAAAGGTCGTCAATAGTGAGCCAACCTTCGTGCTTAGCCACGTATTCAGCAGCAAGAACAGCACCGAGGGCAAAGCCTTGACGCGAATGCGCATCGTGCGTGATGCGGATGCAATCGGCTGGAGAATCGTACTCGACAGTGTGAATACCGGGCACTTCGTCGCGGCGGATGGCATCAATGCGCAGTGTTTCGGGAGCATTTTCTTTGCTTCCCGTGACAGAGCCATCGGCTTCCAGCACTTCACCTTTCACCCAGGTCTTCTTGCGTTCCATGCGATCCACGATTTGTTCTGCCAGCGTAATAGCAGTGCCAGAAGGAGCATCCAATTTGTGTACATGATGTGTCTCCGTCATCGTCACATCATAGTCGGGAAATTGGTTCATGATGTGAGCCAAATACTTATTCACCGCACCAAAAATGGCTACTCCGAGAGAAAAATTCGATGCCCAGAGCAGAGTTTTACCCTCATTTGCGCAAGCGGCTTTGAGTTCTGTTTCGTGGGCAGCGAGCCAGCCGGTGCTTCCACTCACCACTTTCACGCCTTGCGCCCAAGCCTTCTGGAGGTTGTCGTAAGCCGCAGTGGGATTGGTAAATTCGATGGCAACTTCCGCCGAGCGAAAAGCATCACTATCGAAATCATTGACATTATTCACATCAATAATAGACACGATTTCATGACCGCGCTTCTTGGCGATGTCCTCAATCATGTGGCCCATTTTGCCATATCCTATGAGTGCTATCTTCATATTTTGCTGAATTATCTGCTTATTTTCTATAGATTTAGGGACAAAAATACGGCTTTCTGCCGACTGTCGCAAATCTTTCTTTGATTTTAGACTGAATAACTACGTAAAAATTTCACGCATCACTTCCCAACTCTTCAACTCTGGTAGAGAGGAGATATGCAAACGATAGTAGGTGAGAATCAGTTCTAAGATGCGATTGCGCTGCACTCGTGTGAGTCGAAAGAGGTGCATCGTAGCAAAGTTCATGCGCAAAAGCTGCTCGAAAGCTCTAGCCTCATCCCCATATATATAATATACGTGCGCAGGCGCGCGAGGCACAAATTCCGCTGCCATAAGATCAAAGAAGGGCAATGAAGTCTCAGCGGTATTGGGAGAGATGCCCAAGAATTGCGCCAAGCGCATGAGAAAGAGCAGATGAAAATTAGCATATCCTTCCTCTGCCGTGTCCAACCATGTGAGGCTATGCAGGAGATAATCAAAAAACAGTTCGCCAGACTGTTCATGGCGACAAACCTGCATCAGAAACTCCGCGAGAAAAAGGGTGAGGGTAGCTTTTATGGGTGAAGTATGTAGCGAACGCCAAGGCTGTGCCACCCGAGCAGAGATCGGTCGCATCAATTTGGCTCGAGGTTTTTCCTCCCATTCCACTTCCAGCACAGCCATTGGTTGAAAGATGGTATGTCTTATTTTAGCGCGCGGCGCATGAGAAATGCGCACGACAAAGGAAATTCTGCCATGATTTCGCGCCAAACCTTCCACAATAAGTTGGTCGTCGCGATGTCGAAGTGCGTGAAAAATGAGTATTTCGTCGTGGATGATCATATTTTTCTTCGTCAATCACCCTCAAAAGGGCATTTTTTTCAGTCCAGACAAAGTTACGTTGAAAAGTTGATTTGGGCGAAAATCCCAGAGAAAAAGGGGTGATTTAGGGCGAAAATCAACGAAAACGAGGAAAAATCGACGAAAAACGAAAAAAAATCAGAGAAAGACTTGGTGGTTTCAGAAAAAGTCTCTACCTTTGCATCGCAATCGGGAAACAACGGCACACTACAAGATGCGACGCTGACCCAAACGCACGGTCCCTTCGTCTATCGGTTAGGACGAGAGATTTTCATTCTCTAAAGAGGAGTTCGACTCTCCTAGGGACTACCAAGTAATCGAAGTGGGGAGTTCTGCAAAGAATTCCCCATCTTCATTCTCATTCGCAATGGCTACGTCTGAAGCAGCACCGTCGTGAGACGTTCTAAATTCCTCCTGCTGAAGAGTGCCGGCAGTCAATTCTAAGTTTTAATCAATCAAACAACTCCATTTCACATGGCAAACCACAAATCATCGGTAAAGAGAATTCGTCAGACCGCCACTCGTCGCTTGCACAATCGTTACTACGCTAAGACTATGCGTAACGCAGTTCGCAAGCTCCGCGCTACTACCGACAAAGCTGTAGCAGTTGAACTTCTTCCTAAAGTACAGAAGATGCTCGATAAGCTCGCTAAGACGAACATCATCCACAAGAACAAGGCCGCTAACATCAAGTCTAGCCTCATGATTCACGTGAGCAAATTGGCTTAAGTTGCCGACTTCTTCAATAGAATTAGAAAGCCGCTCCTTTTGGGAGTGGCTTTTTTTGTTTTTATCTCTCAAGATTTCAGACACACAGAGGTTTTGGGGTATATATCTTGCCTCACAAGAAAGTTATTTCAGCTCACAGGACAAAAATCTCATCTCACAAGATACGTATTTACACCAAATCGGTCATTAGATATTGAACAGACTTCATTATCTAATGACCGATTTGGCTTTAATTCTCAGAAGAAGTTTACATCACCTCTCAAAAAAGACGGATTTCCTCCTCACGCCTACTTCATAAATCGCATAGCAGCTTGAGAAATCTGCTCCCGAATGTAATCTTCCAGCTCGGGAGCATCGACAATTTCAATATCTTCGAGGAGCCCCATCACAAAACGCCCCACACCTTTCATCGAACAAAACTCATCTTTCCACAACCAATGTGAGTCGTCTTCTTGCGTCAAGCGGCGCTCTGCCTGTGGATACTCATCGAGCAGCACACTCTTTGCCAGTACCCCAAGACGCAACGCCACCCTTGTGGTGCTTTCTCCAGAGAAGTGAAACAAATCGACCAACAGCGGACGATGCTCCTCACGATAACTCCAACGCAAATCCACCAGTTCCACCTCTTCCGTTCGGGAGAGGTTAAAGGTTTTATTCGTGCGCGTACTGATTTCAAAGCACCGCACGTCTCGATTACCGGGCAAGAAAGCATAAGGCTCCACGTAGCGATCCCTCTTCCGACTGCGCGATGAGCGATAACCACGCAGCACCACTATGCGTTCCCCCTCAATGGCTTCAAACATCGTGCGAATGTTGCGCCCCGTCACTTCGTCCACATCGGGAGGAATAAACAAGCTCTCACTCGTGGATCGCTCCAATTTCTCGCGCAGCAAACGCGCCTGCACCGAACTGTTCGGCACAGCAGTAAGAATTTGTCGAAGCGTGAGCACCTCATCGGGCGTAAAGTGCAAAAACGATGTTACGCGTTTAAGAAAAGGAGCATCAGCGCGCAAACGATAACCACGACTTTGCCGTTCGAGAGTCAAACCCAACCGCGGAAAAGTCTCCAGCAATCGATACACCCTTCGAGGATGCAAGCGACTGCGCTCTACCATTTGAGCCACGGTCAAAAACTGACCCTCAGCCAAAATCTCCACTAATTGCAAAGCACGAGTAAGGGATTCATATTCCATAGCAAGCAAAAGAGAGTAACATTACTATCATAGACTGCCGCATCTTCATCAGACATCAACCCACCACACGAAGGATTCGGCAAAATAAGCTAAAAAAATTGCGGATCACTCCGTCCAATCCTCATTTTGCACCAAGCAGAAGTTCAAACAAAAGCGAAGCCGACATAGCATAAGCCCTACAAAGCTACGAAAAAAGAATGAAAATCAAGAGATTGTACCTGCAAAAGCCCAGTATCTCAGCAGAAAATCGTATCTTTGTAGCGTGTAAAGCACGACAATGAGCTAACGGACGAGACAACAATGGTGTTGCGCAGTTCGAGGTCCTCCACAGACACTCCCTATTATGGGAAGAAATGTCGACCCTTGCGCAGGATTGATTGGAATCAATATGGCTAACGCGCCCCATCGCTTATTGTTGTTCTCAAGTTTGGTGTTTTTTCTTCCAGAGCAGAGCCAGGTTGCAGTGCTCCCCTCCCCCTACTCGGTGGAGAATGTTTGGGTGAAATCGGAGATGATATGCTCCGACATTTTTTTCTTATGGAAAAACACCGCAGTTTCTCATTTTTTATCCCCTTTATTCCTTGAAAAGTTTTTCAGAACTCGGTTTGCGCGAAGAACTCCTCACCGCGATTAGCGAGATGGGCTACGAAAACCCCACTCCCGTCCAAGAGGCTGTGATTCCAGTCCTCCTCCACACCCCCTCATTCCCAAATACACTTACTCCTGCTGCCAACGACAGCGAACCCACTGCCAACGATGCCCCCATGGACACCGAAGCAGCACCAGTGCACAACGCTGAAAGTGCAGATGCCACAGACAGCTTTGAAGAAAGCATCGAAGCCGTAACAGAAATGGCTACCGATGCCGACTCCAACACCGATGCCCCAACCGAAAGCAATCGTCACCGCGACGTCATCGCTTTGGCACAAACTGGCACAGGTAAGACCGCTGCTTATGGTCTTCCCGTGTTGCAAAACATCAACCCCAAAGACCGCACCACCCAAGTCGTCATCCTCAGCCCCACACGCGAACTCTGCCTGCAAATTGCGGATGATTTGAAGGACTACAGCCGCTACATTGATGGTCTCCACGTCGTAGCCGTTTATGGGGGTACAAATATTGAAGGACAAATCCGTCAACTCAAGAAGGGTTGTCAAATCATTGTTGCCACTCCTGGTCGTCTCATCGACTTGATGCACCGCAAGGTGGCACAGCTCCACAGCGTACGCAACATCGTCCTCGACGAAGCCGACGAAATGCTCAATATGGGCTTCACCGACAGCATCGACGAAATCCTTGCCGCCCTTCCCGAAGAGCGTCAGACTCTCCTCTTCTCTGCCACCATGGGACCAGAGATCGAGCGCATCGCTAAGAGCTATCTCAAAGACTACCAAGAGATTGTAGTCGGAAGCCGCAACGAAGGTGCTGAACACGTGAATCACACCTACTATCTCGTCAAGGCGCAAGACAAATATGCAGCTCTCAAGCGCGTTGTAGACTACTATCCTCGCATCTATGGCATCATCTTCTGCCGCACACGCCTAGAAACCCAAGAGGTTGCCAACCAGCTCATCAAAGATGGTTATAGCGCAGAAGCGCTGCACGGCGATTTGGCACAAGCCCAACGCGACTTGACGATGCAGAAGTTTCGCCAACACCGCACTCAACTCCTTGTAGCCACCGATGTTGCAGCTCGTGGACTTGATGTCAACGAACTCACCCACGTCATCAACTACGGTTTGCCCGATGATGTCGAAAACTACACCCACCGCTCTGGCCGCACCGGTCGTGCTGGCAAACGAGGTACGTCTATCTCCATCATCCACATCCGCGAAAAAGGGAAAGTACGCCTCATCGAGCGCGTCATTGGCAAGAAGTTTGAAGTTGGTGTCCTCCCCGAACCTCAAGAGATTTGCAGCAAACAACTCTATAAAGTCATCGACGAACTCGAACATACCGAGGTAGACGAAGAGCAAATCGCACCTTTCCTCCTCGAAGTGATGCACAAACTCGAGTGGTTGAGCAAGGAAGAACTCGTGAAGCGTCTTGTCCAAAACGAATTTGGCCGCTTCCTCTCCTACTATGCCAACGCACCCGAAATCGTGCAACCCACCGACCGTCCCGACAAAAAGGGCGAAGCCGCTGCAGAACGTCGTGCACAGCGCAAAGAGCGCGCCAAACAAGGGGGCAGCGTGCAGGAAGCAGAAGAAGGCTACAAGCGTCTCTTCCTCAATTTTGGTAAGAAAGACAACTTCTTCGCACGCGAAATCATCAATCTCGTCAATCGCTATGTCAAGGGTAAAGTGGAAATTGGTCGCATCGACCTCCTGCCCACTTGCTCCTTCTTTGAAGTGCCCGAAGACGATGCCGAATTGGTGAAGGCAAAAATGGCAAAAGCCAAGGTGGGTGAACGCCGCGTGGTAGTAGACGATGCCGATCGCTGCGATGCCGACCCCAGCCAACGTCTGCGTGGTCGCGATGGCAAACGTGGCAAGTCCGACCGCGGTTATGAGAAATCAGACCGTGGCTATGACAAATCTAATCATGGTCGCGAAAAATCCAATCGCTATGCTGATCGTGGCACCAATTCTTACGGCAAAAGCAGCCGCAAGTCCGACCGCGGTGGTTATGACACGAAGCCCTCACGCAAAAAACAAGGCAAGGGTGGCTACGAGTCTTCCAACAAACGTCAGGACAGTCAATACAAAAAAGACGACTGGATGCAATTTTTCGGTCGATAACTCCTAACAAAGTGGTGAATTTGCTTCGGCATTTTCACCACTTTGATCCTTTTTCGCAAGACCTCCCAACACAAGCCCCCCACAAAAGTAGGTACGCTTTGCACCCTTATCTCACAAAAGTAGGTATGCAGAAGAGGAAAAAGCACTATAAAATGAACAATTCACACCCACCGTGCGTCAACCTGTTACAGCTTTATAGCAGAAAGTCATCAATAAAATGATGAAAATCAAAGCCCTCAAGCCTGACAACAGCCCATTTTTGACAATCAAAGATAACAAAACACGTAGATATCACAATTTTCTCTCATTATAACTGATGATTTCTCCTGCTCTACACAAAATCATTACACAAAATCACTGCAAATGAGTATTGTGAAAGGTGCAAAAAGTCCCTACCTTTGCAGTGCAATCTGATAGCAAGGCTGCTTGGTTCTTATCAAGCTTGTTGCCAGTCAGAGTAAGAATTTAAATTGTTATGTCTATGTTCGAAAGATGGCCGTCTTCAGTGGAAGATGGCTACTTTCGTTTTTAGGAGGTTAGCCTCAACTTCTCTTTCTCCTTTTCCACTCTTCGCCCACCCTTTTCGCCCATTTAACCCCAATCGGTCATTAGAC
>JABZGM010000230.1 GCA_015259235.1 Alloprevotella sp.
GCCTGAAGAAGTATTCTAGCTCCTCCATAAATGGCTCTCGGAAGAACGTGAGGAACATAGTCTTTGACATCGTAAACGGCATCGTCGAGTTCTCCTATTACGCATTGTTCTCCTGATTCATATACGCAGAGGTTTTTGGCTATAACTAAATCACACGGTGTTGCATCCGTATGCTGCATCATTGCGCTTTTCACATAGTCCGCTAAGTAGTCTGGTGTGACTGCATCATCTGCGTCAATCCACGTCATCCATTCTCCAGATAAGTGCTTTATCCCTGTATTTCTCGCACCAGAATGTCCACGGTTTTCTTGGTGAATGACTTTGAAACGACTGTCGATTTTTGCATATTCTTCTAGTATATCTGCAGTGTTGTCCTTGCTACCATCATTGACAAGTATAGCTTCCCAATTGGTGTAGGTTTGAGCGAGAATACTGTCTAAACAACGATGCAACCAAGGGGACACATTGTAGCAAGGCACTAGAACGGAGATGAGCGGATTATTCATATTGTGTCAAGGGAGAAATTCTCAAAATAGAATAAACTATTCTATACTTGATTTTATTTCTTTGAACCATAGCCATAGCCATAGCCATACCCACCATAGCCGTAGCCATATTTGTGGTAGCCATAGCGACCAAGTGCATCGGTGGTACCGTTCAGGAGAAGGGTCAAGTTGTTGTATTTCTTCTCTGCATACCAGCGTTCGATGTCTTTGAGATAGCTACGTTCCATCAATGATGCGCGAACGATGAAGAGGGTGAGGTTGGCATGTGGATTGATAATTTCGGCATCGGCAACGATTTCCACAGGAGGACAGTCGAGGAAGATGATGTCGTATTCTTCGCGAGCCGCCTTAATCATTTCTGCAAATCGCTCGGTGGAGAGCAGTTCGGCAGGGTTGGGCGGGATGACACCACAAGGGAGAACGTCCACTCGGTCGAGGGGAGTGATGATTTCGTGCCAATCTTCAATTTGTCCGGAGAGATAGTTAGAAATGCCGACTTTGGGTTGTCCCACATAGTCGGAGAGTGATGCTTTGCGGAGGTCTAAGTCCATCACCAAGACGCGCTTTCCTTTGAGGGAGAAGGCTGCACTGAGGTTAGCTGTGATGAATGTCTTACCCGAACCTGGATTCAAGGAACTGAGCATAACGACTTTATTACGACCATCGAAACCGAGTGTGAATTCCAACTTGGTGCGCACGGTGCGGAAGGCTTCGTTGAGAATATCGCGCTTCTGGTCGGCAACGACCATGTTGGGAGCTGCGACAATCTTCTCTTTGCGCCAACGTTTCCAAACGGGACGTTTTTTGCCTTTGAGGGGAAGTTCACCCACGAGAGGCATACTATAGTCTTCCAAGTCTTTGCGACCGCGCACGGTGGTGTTGAGTGCTTCGCGTGCAAAGATAATTGCGGCTGGAATGCCTAAAGCTATGAGGAATGCTGTGAGAAGTATGTTGCGCGAAACAGGTTGAGGAGGTATGCCGGTGATATGTGGCGTTTCAATGATTTGTGTGTTGTAGGCAGTGAAGGCTTGAGAGAGTTCGTTTTCTTCACGCTTTTGCAACAAGAAGAGGTATAGCGACTCCTTGACCTTTTGTTGGCGTTCTACCGAAAGCAGATAGGAGGCTTGACGAGGGTTGGCAGAAATCTTGCTGGTTGCTTCGCTGTGGCTAGATTCTGTGACGCGTTGTTGCGTTTTGAGCATGTCGAGTTCATTGTCGAGCGACTGGATGATGCCTCGACGAATGGAATTCAGTTGAGCCTCCAAATCCATCACAGCAGGGTTTTGTGCTGAAGATGTGGCTAAGAGACGGTTACGTTCCAACAAACGCGTGTTGTAGTCGTTGATTTGTGCTTGAATCGATGCGTTGTTGATACCAGAGTTAGAGGGTAACACTTGGTTTTCGTGACGACCATCGGTGAGATATTCCTTCACGTGGCGTGTCATGTAGACTTGCGTGGAGAGTTCACGCGCTTTTGCTTCGGCATCGTTGGCTTGAACCACTGCCATACTTCCTGATTGTTCAACGTCGGGGAGGAGGTTTGCGGATTTATATCCAGCAATGTTTTGGTCTACGCTACCCAATTCGCGTTGAATCACCGCCAAACGCTCCTTGATAAACTCATTGGTGCTCACGGAAATCTGATTGCGATCGCGTACCCAGTTTTCGTTGTAGACGGAAATGAGCATATCGATGGCGTCCTTTGCGCGAGCGGTATTGACATCGCTATATTGAATTTCTATAATCGTTGAGGCTTTGTCTCTTTGTGCAACGTTAAAACTTGCGCGCACAGTGGCTGCTACAGAAGAGAGGGGGATGTGGGTGACGTTGTATTCATCTGTCATTCCACGGCGATAGCCCGTGTTGGCTACTAATTTCACCAAACCCACGGGGGTGACGCAGCGTTCACCCACCTTTCCCATCACGGTCCCAGACAAACTAGCGCCATTCTTGGAGAAGTTGTCTATAACAACACGTCCGTCTGCTTGTAGTGAAAGACGGAAAGCAGCTCTTTGTTCTTCGCCGATGTTGAGAAATTCCACTTTTACGGGGAGTTCGCTGCCATAAATCACTTTGTCGTGAAACATCCCTTTGTGCGTGTATTCCACATCAAGGTTGAGACGCTCTGCCACAGTGCGTGTGATGGTGGCACTACTCAAAACGAGTATCTTGTTGGTCATTTCAGCCTCGTTTGAACCTACCACCATGCGCTGACGTGCTAGTATTTGTTCAGGTGTGTTTTCACTGGAGTTGTCTGGTTTGATGAGAACTGACGCAGAAGTAACGTAGGTTTTGGGAGTGCAAAGCAAGTAATAGTATGCTCCGCTAAGAGTAATAACGACGGACAGGAGAAACCACTTCCAGTGTGCTAAGGACAGAAACCACGCATTACGCAGAATTTCAAGGGTGTTTGTGTCTGAACTCTGCGCTACGTGTGAAGGGCTCTGGGGAAAATATGCTGCTGATCGTTGCATGGTGAAGAGAGATTATTTCTTGAATAAAGCAACCAAAGTGATGGTGAAAGTGACGAGTGATAACCAGAATGTAGGAGTACGAAGCGTGTTGGCACTATTTACTGACTCACTGGCTTTCTTTTCTGTGGGTTCTACATAAATGATGTCGTTTTGCTTCAAATTGTAGACCGGAGAAGAATAAACACTCTTGGGACTTGTCAAATCAATGCGATAAGCTGTTTGTTTGCCGTGTTCGTTTCTCAACACAAGCACATTTTTACGTTTACCCTGAATGGTTAAATCTCCAGAT
>JABZGM010000231.1 GCA_015259235.1 Alloprevotella sp.
TCGTCAAGGGAGCGCGACAGATTGGAAAAACACGTTCCATAGAGCACTTTGCTGCCCAGCGCTATAAGCACGTAGTCAAAATCAACTTTGTGGAGCAAATCAAATATCGCGACGTCTTCAACGATGGTTTCGAGGTAGATTCGATTCTCAAAAACATCTCTTTGCTCAATCCCAATTTTGAGTTCATCCCTCACCACACGCTCTTTTTCTTCGATGAACTCCAAGCCTGTCCCAATTGCGCCACTGCGTTGAAGTTCTTTCAACTCGATGGACGTTTCGATGTCATTTGTTCTGGCTCCCTTATGGGAATCAACTACCAAGAAATCGAATCCAACAGCGTAGGTTACAAAGAAGACTACGAAATGCACTCTATGGATTTTGAGGAATTTCTATGGGCAAAAGGCTACGACGAACAGTTCATCGACAACCTCTATCAGTCAATGATAGAAGTGAAGCCCCTCAGCGCGCTCCAGATGGAAGTGCTTTTCACCCTTTTCCGTGATTATATCTGCATCGGAGGAATGCCCGAAGTAGTCAGCACCTACATCAAAAACAACAACTTCAGTGGCACCTTGTCTCTCCAAAAACAGTTGCTCAAAGACTACGAAGAAGACATCACAAAGTATGTTGAAGGATTAGACAAAGCCAAGGTGAAAGCCGTATACAATCACATCCCCACTTTTCTTGCCAAGGAAAACAAGCGTTTTCAAATCACCAAAATCGGTAGAAATGCCCGCAACAGAGACTACGTCAGCAGTGTGGAATGGCTAGCCGACGCAGGAATCGTCAATTTGTGCTACTGTCTCAACTATCCCGAGCTTCCGCTAAAAGGGAACTACGATCCCAAACTCTATAAAATCTATTTTAAAGATACTGGTCTTCTCATCGCATCGCTCGACGACGAAGCCCAAGAAGATTTGCGCGCCAACAAGAATCTAGGCACCTACAAAGGAGCCATCTACGAGAACATAGTGGGAGATATGCTCGTCAAGCAAGGATACCAACTCTATTATTACAACAGCGATAAGCCTTCACTCGAAATGGATTTCTTTGTCAGAGATGCCCATTCTTTGATTCCCGTTGAGGTCAAAGCCAATGATGGTGCCACCCCTTCGCTCCACAACCTCTTGAAAGGAGATAAATATGGCGACATCCAATACGGCATAAAGCTAGGCTATAAAAACATTGGATTCAACGGACAATTCTACACCTTCCCCTATTTTCTGACCTTCCTCCTTCGTAAATTCCTGTCGCGCCCTCACCAACAATGACCTAGCGGTGCGCTGCGTTCTTCCCATTGGAGAGAAAAGGCAGGAAGCGAAGAGAAATATCGAAAGTACTCATGATAATCAGTCCGAATAGCCTATTTTGATACCTTTTTGCCAAATGCAGTTGCGTTTTTCTGGGTGTAAGTAAGCAGGAATAGAAAATTTTGCGTATCTTCGCTCACAAATCCTACTAATGCTCCCATAACAATGGAACAACAACTTAAAAACATTGCTCAACAATTTGCCATCCAAGGTGAAATTGCCGATATTCATCCTCTAGGCAACGGACTCATCAACACCACCTATGCCGTTGTCACCACGGGAAATACCCCCGACTATGTGCTCCAAAACGTCAATGTCGCCATCTTTCCCGACATCGACTTGCTCATGAACAACATCATCGAAGTTACTTCGCACATCCGCAAGAAACTCGAAGCTGCAGGTACACCCGATCTCGAACGTAAAGTGTTGCGCTTCATCCCCACGCAAGACGGAGCCTACTATTATCACGATGGAGAAAAGTATTGGCGCGTCATGGTGCTCATCTCTGATACGACCTCCAAGAGCGGTGTAAGTCTTGAAAATGCAAAGATTGTGGGCAAAACCTTTGCCGAATTCCAGGCGATGCTTGCCGATATTCCCACCCAGTTGGGAGAAACCATCAAGGATTTCCACAACATCGAATTCCGTTTGCGCCAACTCAAAGAAGCCGTAGCCGACAACAAGGCCAGTCGCGCAGAAGAACCCGAAGTGAAGCGTTTGCTCGACGAACTCTTCAAGCGTGAAGACGAAATGACCAAGAGCGAAAAACTCTATCGCGAAGGCAAACTTCCCAAACGCATTTGCCACTGCGACACCAAAGTCGACAACATCCTCTTCGACAAAGACGGACAAGTGCTCTGCGTCATCGACCTCGACACCGTTATGCCCTCCTTCATCTTCTCCGACTTCGGTGACTTCCTTCGCACTGCTGCAAACACCACGCGTGAAGACGACCCCAATCTCGATAACATCTCCTTCCGTTTCGACGTCTTTGAAGCCTTCGCAGGAGGTTATCTCGCAGGAGGAAAAAGTTTCCTCACCCCCATCGAAATTGAAAATCTGCCCTATGCCGTAGCCCTCTTCCCCTATATGCAGAGCATCCGCTTCTTGGCAGACTATCTCAATGGCGACACCTACTTCAAGACCACGCACACCTTGCACAACTTGGAGCGCGCTGCCAACCAATTCCGTTTGCTCGAATGCGTAGAAGAAGCTACTCCCAAGATGGAGGCTTACATCCAGGAAAAACTTGCGTAAAGCACTTTTACCTTTGAGGGTAAAGGATAGCGTATCGCAACACATCCTTTAGATACTCCCCATTTGTGCTTCGAATCGAAGTATAGATGGGGAAATCTGTTTCCTTGTATAATAAAGAGTTCGTTATCGCTGCGATAAACAACGATATAGGAATTGAAATTATGGCAACGTCAAAGGAATTTATAGACTATGTGGTGGCGCAAGTTTCCACTGCTGGAGTGGTGGAAACCAAACGTATGTTTGGAGAGTATGGGCTCTATCTAGATGGAAAGTGTGTGGCACTTGTGTGTGATGATACGGTTTTTGTGAAAATACTTCCTGAACTCTCCACTTTGATGGCTGAGGCTGAAACTGGTTTTCCCTATCCTGGAGCAAAAGAGCATTATGTGCTTTCTGTCGAACATCGGCAGCACGCTATCGTAGTGTTGCAAACCTTGGCACCGCTCCTTCCTTTTCCTAAACCGAGGAAGAAGAAAGTCAAAACAGAATAGAACTCTCTAATGATCAAGGATTGCAGAATATACAAATACAGCGCAATAGCTCAAAGCTATTGCGCTGTATTTGTTGTGTCGGGAGTGGTAGAACCAGAAGAATTGCTGCTCATGCTAGAGGGCATGGGGATGAAACCGCGGGTGCGGCGTACTTCGTAG
>JABZGM010000232.1 GCA_015259235.1 Alloprevotella sp.
TCTAAAACTAGATCGAAAGAATCGTTGTGTGCTATAACCTGAGTAAAATGGAGATGACCTTAAACCGAATTGGGGTTATTACGCTCTAATGCCTATTCATGGTTTCAACTAAAGAAATGGATAAGGAGTGGGTCGGAAACGAATTTCTAACCTACATAACATAGGAAACAAATCTTGGTGAGCTTAGAATTGAGTGATTGTCTAGAGAGGGAGATGAACAACTTCCACGTTTGCACGTTTGAGCAAGTCGAGCCCCTCGTGCAGACGATATTCTCGAGCGTAAACAACTCTACAAATTCCCGCTTGAATAATTAATTTAGAACACTCTATACAGGGCTCATCTGTGACATAAAGGGTGGCACCATCAGAGTTGTTGCCAGAACGCGCAATCTTTGTAATGGCATTGGCTTCCGCATGTAGTACATAAGGAATTGTATTTCCAGCGTCGTCTTCACATACGTTCTCGAAGCCAGAAGGAGTGCCATTGAACCCATCAGATATAATCATCTTATCTTTAACGATAAGCGCTCCCACTTGTCTACGAGTGCAGTATGAATTTTCTGCCCAAATCAATGCCATGCGGAGATAGCGATGGTCAAGAGTGTCTTTTTTGTCCATAATCGATCCTTTATTAGAGTTATCTGTTTCTTACTACAGATGTCGTTTACCTTCTTTTCCTCTATGAAGGTAAGTGGTGTTTATATTGTACAATATTACTCTTTTACTTGTGGCTGTAGACCATCACGCACAAGCATTGCGTCAATTGTGGCTGGTTTACCACGAAATTTATTGTAGAGGATTTGCGGATGTACTGTACCACCTCTAGAAAGGATGGTGCTGCGGAAGTCACTGGCAACTTCTCTGCTAAAAAGTCCTCGTTCAACAAAAGCGGAGAACGCATCGGCATCAAGTACTTCTGCCCATTTATAACTATAATAGCCAGCAGCGTAGCCCCCACTCATGATATGCCCAAACTGCACTGTCATACAAGCTTCCTCAAGGGACGGTAGCAACTGTACAGAAGCCCAAGCTTTATGCTCAAACTCGCGAATCTCTTCTGATAATGGAGTCTTGAGGGTATAATATGCCATGTCTAGAATTCCAAAACTTACTTGTCGCATGCAAGCGTATGCCGCATTGAAATTGTGTGCTTTGTGTATACGATCTATCAAAGCTTGTGGCATGTCCTCTCCCGTCTGATAATGTTTTGCAAAAGTATGGAGAAATTCTGGACGTGAAGCGTAATTCTCCATAAATTGTGAGGGAAGCTCTACAAAATCCCAGTACACATTGGTACCACTAAGGCTACTGTAACGTGTTTTCGCAAAGATACCATGTAAAGCGTGTCCAAATTCGTGCAAGAAGGTTTCAAGTTCATCAAAAGTAAGCAAAGAAGGGGTATTCTTTGTGGGCTTTGTGAAATTCATAGTCACGCTTACATGTGGACGATGCTCACCTTCCTGATCGATATACTCTTCTTGATAAGAGGTCATCCAAGCACCATTTTGCTTGGAACTTCGAGGGAAGAAGTCTGTATAAAGGATTGCCAAGAAAGAACCATCTACATCTCGCACTTCGTAAGCCTTAACGTCAGGATGATATACAGGAATTGTTTGATTTTCTTCAAATGTAATACCATAAAGTGTCGTGGCTAGTCCAAAAACTCCCGAGGTCACTTGAGATAACTCAAGATAAGGGCGAAGCATCTCAGCATCGAGATTGTAGTCTCTCAACTGAAGTAGATGTGAGTAATGAGCAAAATCCCAAGGTTTCAGACAAAAATCATCACCCTGAAGTTCTTTTGCAAGTTGTTCCACAGCTGCCACGTCTTTTTTTCCTGCTTCAAGGTAATGCGCTTTGAGATTATCAAGCAATTCATAAACCTTCTCTGGAGTTTGAGCCATACGATTCTTAAGCACATACGTTGCATAATCAGGATATCCCAAGAGTTGAGCTAACTCCATGCGAAGATTAACCAACTTTCGACAAACCTCAAAGTTGTTGTGCTCATTGTTTTTCGTGCATTTTGTCATATATGCACGATATAGTTGCTCACGAAGCTCCCGTACTTCTGAGTATTGCATGAAAGGAACAAACGAAGGGGCATGAAGGGTTATCACCCATCCTTCTAATTTTTTTTCTTGCGCAGCCGTCTCAGCTTGTTCAATTTGGCTCTGGGGAAGACCTTTTAACTGCCCTTGGTCAGTGATGTGCAAGAAGAAAGCATTCGTTTCCTTAATGTTGTTTTGTGAAAACTTCAGAGAAGTCTGAGATAGTTCAGCTTTAATCGCACGAAATCTTTCTTTTTTCTGAGCATCTAAGGTTGCCCCCGAACGTTCAAAGCCATCATAAGTCTTTTCCAAGAGCATTTTATCTTCTCCTTTAAGACTAGGGTGCGATTGTTCCTCATCATATACAGATTTTACTCGTGCAAATAAAGCCTCATTTAGCATAATATTTGAGGAATGCTCGCTCAATAAAGGAGACATTCGCTCTGCAAGTGCCTCTAATTCTTCACTAGTACAAGCTGATAGTTGGTTGTACATCAAAGTAGTTGCATGCTCCAGAAGTTTTCCTGTTGTAGAAAGTGCAACAATAGTATTCTCAAATGAGGGCTTTGCAGACTGATTTGCGATGTTGTCAACCTCAATAGTTTCAGATTTGATTCCTTCTAGGACAGCTTCTTCTATATCTGCGATAGAAATCTCTGTAAAAGGAAAGGTATTATGCGGAGTTTGCCAAGTTGGCTGTAACAAAAGGTTCATACGTTATGATTTATGCTGAGTGCTGATTTGAGAAATGGATTCGAACTCTTTGCCAAGATTAAGTTTAAGATAAACCTCGTAGAGTAGTGGTTGCCATTCTTGGACATCCTGAGGAGCTTTTGTGCGATAAATTTCTAGATGCGGTATTGCTTTCTCATAAAACTCTTTCTGTTGCTGAAGTGCTTCTTTGTAGCCCGCTGATCGAATGCTCAGTGGAAGTTGAATCGCTCGAGCTTTGCGATAATATGCTCTTCCAATGTAGAGGTGAGCTCGAAATAGCGTAGAATCACAAGCAAGTGCTTGCTCGCCGTTCTTAATAGTTTGATCATTTTGTTTTAGCAAATCGTATGCTTGCGCAGCATGCAAAGGAAATAGTCCATTATTTCCATCCTTTTGTACTAGTTTATTGGACAAAGCTACGATTGCTTGGTAATCTTTATGAGCGAA
>JABZGM010000233.1 GCA_015259235.1 Alloprevotella sp.
AGGAGACCAAACGATATTTCTCAAGGCTAACATCGAAGAACCCAACATAAGTTCTACACAGGTAGCTGGATATGTTAGCCTTGGAAGAAAAGACCTAGATCTCCATATAAAAGCCAACAATACTTCCGTAGCTTTTTTGAACCACTATGTAGACGACATCTTTCACAACATAGAAGGACGCACCACGGGCACAACGCGTGTGTTTGGTACTTTCAAGGCTATTGATTTTGAAGGGAGACAGCAGGCAACAGCTTCTTTAACGCTCCCTGTAACAGGAGTCAAATATTTTATTAAGGACGCTGACATTGCGATTGCCCCAGGAGTATTTAGTGTAAATAGTGCAGTGATTTCCGATAGTCTACAGGGAAATGGCACTATTACAGGTAGTTTGCGGCATCATAATCTCAAAGATATACATTTCGACTTTGCGATGCAAGGAGAAAAGATTTTGATGTATGACCAACCACAGACTATAGACTTGCCGTTCTATGCTACAGCTTTCGGCACGGGCTCAGTGCGCGTGTGGGGTGCTCCTCAACAACTCAATGCAAACATCCGAGTACGCACAGAAAACAATAGTGTGCTTACTTATGTTCTAGACCAACCAGATGACGCCGACCATCAACTACTCACATTCCGCTCTAAACAAGAAGAAGGAATTTCAGAAGTAAATGATAGTTTGCAACAGACGCGCGTGAACAAGCCCGCAGAGCCTACCAGTAAAACAAACATTCGACTAAACTTTCAGGTAGACGTTACCCCCAACTCTACCCTTCGCATGGTAACAGATGCAAAAAGTGGCGATGTGATTACAGTGCACGGCAGTGGACCTATTCAAGCATCCTTTTATAACAAAGGAGAGTTCAAAATGTTTGGAGCATATAAAATAGCTAGCGGATCGTATGATTTGAGCATACAGAATTTCATTAAGAAAACATTCACCCTCACTCCTGGTGGAACTGTAAACTTTTCTGGAAATCCGCTCAATGCAGACGTAAATATTCTAGCTTCCTACATGATCAATTCTGCATCACTGGCAGACTTGAACATCGGTACAAACTTCACCAACAATACGACCCCCGTAAATTGTCTCATAAAATTCACGGGGAAGGTCAACAACATGAATCTAACATTAGACTTCGATTTACCCAACGTTGGCGAAGATGAAAAAATGATGGTGCGAAATCTCATTGCATCTGACGAGGAGCGTACGACACAAGTCTTGTATCTCTTAGGAGTGGGAAGATTCTTCACCTATAACTATGCTAATGTGGCGGATGGCACAAAAGGAAGTCAGTCTGAAATAATGATGAAATCTCTACTTTCTAGTACGCTATCTTCACATCTCAACAACATCATCGCCAATGCAGTAGGCAATACAAATTGGTCATTCGGTGCTAATGTTAGTACAGGACAATTAGGATGGAGCGATATGGAGGTAGATGGACTATTATCTGGTAGATTGCTAGATAATCGTTTACAGTTTACAGGAAAAGTGGGGTATCACGAACGAGAAGCGGCAACAACCAACTTTGTTGGTGACTTTAACGTGCATTATCTCCTGACCCCAACAGGTACTGTCAACTTAAAGGCGTATAGTGAGACAAACAATCGATACTTTTCCAAATCTACGCTTACAACTCAAGGGTTAGGACTACAAATAAAACGCGACTTTAACTCCTTCTTCGACCTATTCTCTAGAAAGAGGAAAGACAAGACAACAATCAAAGTAAAAAAATAAGTTCGACAATATATGAATCCTGAAATTCAACGCAGACGTACCTTTGCCATCATCTCTCACCCAGATGCTGGTAAAACGACGCTCACCGAAAAACTATTGCTGTTTGGCGGACAAATCCAAGTAGCTGGAGCAGTAAAGAATAACAAGATTAAGAAAACCGCAACTTCCGACTGGATGGAAATTGAGAAGCAACGTGGTATCTCTGTAACAACCTCCGTTATGGAGTTTGACTACGATGGCTATAAGGTCAATATTCTCGATACCCCTGGTCACCAAGATTTTGCTGAAGATACATTCCGCACGCTTACCGCTGTAGATTCTGCCATCATTGTTGTAGATAGCGCCAAAGGTGTGGAAGCACAGACCAGAAAGCTCATGACTGTCTGCCGTATGCGCAAAACCCCTGTCATTGTCTTTGTAAATAAGATGGACCGCGAGGGAAGAGATGCTTTTGATATCCTCGACGAATTGGAAGAAGAATTGCAAATTGGCGTACGTCCACTCTCGTGGCCCATCAATCAAGGTCAACGATTCAAAGGGGTTTACAACATTTACGAACAGCAACTCGACCTTTTTCAATCTGATAAACAGAAAGTGACCGAAAAGATTGCTGTAGACATCAATGCTCCAGGAGAATTGGAAGCGAACGTTGGTGACACGGATGCAGCAAAACTGAGAGAAGACCTAGAACTCATTGATGGTGTATACCCTGAATTTGATGTTGAACAATATCTTTCTGCGGACATCGCTCCTGTGTTCTTCGGCTCTGCCCTCAACAATTTTGGTGTCAAAGAGCTGCTTGATTGCTTTGTGAAGATTGCTCCTTCTCCACGCCCAACTCAAGCAGAGGAACGTCTTGTAGACCCTGAAGAAAAGAAATTTACGGGTTTTATATTCAAGATAACAGCCAACATTGACCCTAACCACCGTTCATGTATCGCTTTCTGCAAAATTTGCTCTGGTAAGTTTGTAAGAAATGCACCTTACACCCATGTTCGCAATGGGAAAACGGTTCGTTTCTCCAGTCCGACTCAGTTTATGGCTCAACGTAAAGAAACGATTGACGAAGCGTACCCTGGTGACATCGTAGGTCTTCCTGATAATGGAATATTCAAAATTGGTGATACTCTAACCGAAGGTGAACTGATTCACTTCAAAGGGCTCCCTTCCTTCTCGCCAGAGATGTTTAAGTATATTGAGAATGCAGACCCGATGAAGACAAAACAGCTTCAAAAGGGTATCGACCAATTAATGGACGAAGGTGTGGCTCAGTTATTTGTCAATGAGTTTAATGGACGTAAAATTATTGGTACCGTAGGTCAACTCCAATTTGAAGTGATTGAGTATCGTCTTCAAAACGAATACGGTGCTAAATGTCGTTGGGAGCCAGTACACCTCTTCAAGGCTTGCTGGATTGAAAGTGATGATCCAGTAGAACTTGAACAATTCAAAAAACGCAAGT
>JABZGM010000234.1 GCA_015259235.1 Alloprevotella sp.
GTCTTATTGTTCTCTTAGGACTACTCACATATAAAGGAATAACCGCTTTAGGACGATTCATTATAAACATCTTCATCAACTTAGGCAAATCTATCGTTTCATTATTAAAAACAATTTGGTCAGCCTCAAATCCAAGCGAAGATTAAGCAATCTGCATTAAGTTACATAGAATTCCTTTGAGACCTCTTTGTATTTAATCGGGAAATTGATACTTTTGCATTACCATATAGTCAGAGATCGTTGAGAACAATATAACTTAATCAATGTTCTAAACTTCTGCCTCAAGAATTGCAACATAACATACTCTACAAGATGTATAGAACTCACAACTGTGGCGAGCTACGCATTAGCGAAGTTGGTCAAACTGTAACCCTAGCTGGATGGGTGCAACGCACACGTAAAATGGGAGGTATGACGTTCGTTGACCTTCGTGATCGTTACGGCATCACTCAGCTCGTATTCAATGAAGAAACCGACGCAGATCTCTGCACACGTGCCAACAAACTAGGTCGTGAATTTGTAGTACAAGTCGAGGGAACTGTCAATGAGCGCTACGCCAAAAACGACAAGATGGCAACTGGAGACGTTGAAATCATTGTGTCTACTCTCAATGTTCTAAACGCAAGTGAAGTACCTCCTTTCACAATAGAAGAGAATACTGACGGTGGCGACGACCTTCGTATGAAGTATCGCTATCTAGATTTGCGTCGTAGTAATGTGCGTGCCAACCTAGAACTCCGTCACAAGTTTTGTCTTGCTGTTCGCGAATATCTTGACAATCTAGACTTTCTTGAGATTGAAACTCCCATTCTTGTAGGTTCCACACCAGAAGGTGCCCGCGACTTCATCGTACCTTCTCGCATGAACCCTGGGCAATTCTATGCACTTCCTCAAAGTCCTCAAACCTTAAAGCAACTTTTGATGGTCGCTGGCATGGATCGTTATTTCCAAATTGTGAAGTGTTTCCGTGATGAAGATCTCCGCGCCGACAGACAACCTGAGTTCACTCAGATTGACTGCGAGATGTCCTACGTAGAGCAAGATGATATTATCAACACCTTCGAAGGTCTCACTAAATATCTCTTCAAGAAGGTTCGCAACTACGACCTTGGTGATGCTCCTTTCCTTCGTCTCTCATGGCATGAAGCTATGCGTCGCTTCGGTAGTGATAAGCCCGATATGCGCTTTGGCATGGAATTTGTCGAACTCATGGACGTTTTCCAAGGAAAGAGTGACTTTGCGGTCTTTAATGACGCAGCCTATATCGGAGGTATTTGTGCAGAAGGATGTGCATCCTACACACGCAAACAGATTGACGAATTGACCAACTTCGTGAAGTCTCAACAAGTAGGTGCAAAAGGCTTAGTTTATGCTCGTGTTGCAGAAGATGGAAGTGTAAAGAGCTCTGTAGACAAGTTCTATTCACAAGATGTTCTCCAACAACTCCGTGATGCTATGGGCGCCAAACCAGGTGACCTCCTTCTTATCCTTAGTGGCGAAGATGCTAATAAGACGCGCAAGCAACTTTGCGAACTTCGCCTATTGATGGGAGAACGCTTGGGCTTGAGAGACAAAAACAAGTTTGCTCTCTTGTGGGTTGTAGATTTCCCCATGTTCGAATACAGCGAAGAGGAAGACCGATTGATGGCAATGCACCACCCATTTACCTCACCCAAGCCATCAGATATCGACAAATTGGACACCAATCCTGCAGAAGTTCTTGCTGATGCTTACGACATGGTATGTAATGGTGTCGAAGTTGGGGGTGGTTCTATCCGTATCCACGACGCAGTTCTCCAAGCTAAGATTTTCAAAGTACTTGGTTTCACACCAGAAAAAGCTCAAGAGCAATTTGGTTTCTTGATGAACGCATTCAAATATGGTGCACCTCCTCATGGTGGTTTGGCGTATGGTCTCGACCGCTTCGTAAGTCTGTTTGCAGGCTTAGATAGTATTCGCGACTGCATCGCATTCCCCAAGAACAACTCTGGTCGTGATGTCATGCTTGATGCACCTTCTGTGGTGGATCAAAAGCAATTGGACGAACTTATGCTTGACCTTCGTCCTCTCCAAGCGTAAGTTCTGCACAATATTCCATAATACGTATTATAATAGCACCTCGGCGCGTGCGTCGAGGTGCTTATTTCTTATATATTCTCCCATGATTTACTCCATGACAGGCTACGGCAAAGCTGAAGCCACTTACAACGGAAAAAAAATCCACATAGAAGTCAAATCGCTCAACAGCAAAAACCTGGATTTGAGCACGCGCATTCCTTCCATCTATCGAGAAAAGGAAATGGATATTCGCAAATTTGCGGCAGCAGAATTGGAGCGAGGAAAGGTGGAATTAACCATTTGGTGTGAAAAAGGAACTGAACAAGCTGGATTAACCATAAATCCCTCGGCAGTGGCTTCTTATCTGCAGCAAATGCAGACAATCAGTATCGAAACTCCTGGTTTGGCGATGCCCAATCCCTCAGAGCTGTGGAAAGTTTTAGTGCGCTTTCCCGAACTTACACAAGTTGCATCAATCGAAACTGTGTCCGAGGAAGAATGGTCTGCTGTAGCCACCGCACTTTCGCAAGCCATCAATCAACTCAAGGACTTCCGTCGCCAAGAAGGAGAAGCCCTTGCTCAAAAGTTCCTCAACAACATTGATAGCATTGAAGCCTTGATGAAGAGCATTGAGCCTTTCGAAAAAAGTCGCGTCGAAAAGATTCGCACAAGACTCGAGGAGCGCATTGCTGAGCTTCCCAGTCTAGATCTCGATAAGAACCGTCTCGAGCAAGAGCTTATTTATTACATTGAGAAGCTAGATATCAATGAAGAAAAACAACGATTGACCAACCACCTCAACTATTTCCGTGAAACACTCTCAGGACCACATGGACAAGGCAAAAAGTTAGGCTTCATTGCTCAAGAGATGGGACGAGAAATAAATACGACTGGCTCAAAAAGCAACCAAGCAGAGATGCAAAATATAGTAGTAAAAATGAAGGACGAACTCGAACAGATTAAAGAACAAGTACTCAACGTTCTTTAATGTCTAACTGCAAGTATTCTTTCTCATACACTCACTACTCTATTACACAAATACTCATGACTAAAGTTATCGTATTTTCAGCACCCTCTGGCTCAGGCAAAAGCACTCTAGTGCAACATCTTATCGAACAAGGACTCAATCTTCATTTCTC
>JABZGM010000235.1 GCA_015259235.1 Alloprevotella sp.
AAGAATATGAGCGATGTCAGCAGATACAGACGTTGGTGACGATAGAGAAACGTATGCTATCTATTGCTGATGAAGTAATTGTATTGTCTCGATTCACGCAAGATATTCTCATAGAATACTACAAAATCAGTCCTTCTAAACTGCATTTTATACCTAATGCCATCGCAGATACTCACGATGCAATAGATTTTTCACTTGATCCGACAAAACAATATATCCTATATGTCGGTAGGCTAGACAAAGGGAAAGGGCTTGATTTATTAATTGCAGCCTTCAGACAAATTCATACGTCTTTTCCCAACACGCGGCTTATTGTGGTGGGGAATGGAGATTATGACGCGTTCTTCTCAGAAGCAAAAGAACTTTGGCCACACATCAGCTGGACAGGTCGTTTAGAAGCAACAGAACTTCAACAGCTCTACCAAAGTGTACAAGTTGGTGTACAACCTTCTTTCAATGAGCAATGCTCCTACACTATCATAGAGATGCTCATGAATGGGCTTCCCGTGGTAGGCACAGACTGTTCAGGGGTGAAAGAAATGATCATTCATGCTCCACAACTGCAAGTGGCTTTTGATGCGCACCGAAACGATAGAGAGCAGATGATAAAGCTTCTTACAGCAGTAATAAAAGATTTACTGTCAGATCCTCGACGCCTCAAAGAAGAATCCGTAAAGGCACGAAAAGCCTACGAGGAACGATATACGACAGAACACGCCACTCTGCGTTGGCACGAACTTTTGGCACTACCCCCCCGTAGCATAACAGAGAATACAGACTTGTTGCTGCTCATAGACCAAAGATGCATCGACATCATCAACCAACGCCCAGATTATATGGATTTGGAATTCTTCGGGCTGACAGGGATTAGTCACTACATCTGGTGGAGAATGCAACAATTAGATGTGCAAGAATATGAAAGTAGGAAACAGTGTGCCCTCCTAGGTGAACATCTCATCTATGCCATCGACTGGATGTTCGAGTTGGCTCTAGAAGAATGCACATTTACAGAAGACTATGGTAATCCAGCTTTATGCACACTCTGCACTTCTCTCCTCCAAGCTAGTTTTTATCCCACAAAGATAGAGCAACTGCAACAAATGCTTGTGAGCGAACCCAGTGCAATAGTCACAGCAAAAGATGTTATTATCAATGTTTTAAAAATTTGCAACTACAAATAGCGAATCACTATGAGCAATGTCTTAGAGCAATTGACCATCATCATCCCCTTTCGCGCTGAAAGTAAAGAACGGACTGAAAATCTGCAAGCCGTACTTCGATGGATCGCAGCATGGGGCTGCACTATCATTGTGCTAGAAGCAGATAAACAAGCCACACTAACACCTTCTCTGTTACAAGAGTGGGCTTCGCAAGCACAATATGTATTCATTAAGGATAAGTCTAAAGTCTTTCATCGGACGCACTACATCAATGTACTATTGAGAAAAGCCACCACTCCTCTTGTGGGAGTGTGGGATAGTGATATTATCGTGACCAAACGCGCTGTAGAAGAGTCTTGCTTTACAGTTTTGGATCATCAACACACAATAGCCTATCCTTACAATGGAAGGTTCATTATGCATGCGCAAGAAAGTTCTTCTTTATTCCGAAGTCAAAGAAACCTTAGTGTTTTTTGTCACGAGCAACACCCCTGCTTAGGGCGTCCTTCTTGCGGTGGTGCATTCATCGTTCATCGTAATAGTTACCTATCTATTGGTGGAGAGAACGAAGGCTTCAGAGGGTGGGGGCCAGAGGATGCAGAACGTCTCCATCGTAGTCAGATTCTAGGATGGAAGACGTATTGGACTTCGCTGGATCCGCTACACCATTTATATCATCCTCAACAAAACAATCGAACTCAAGAGGACTCGCTTTTGTTTATGAGAGAAGAATTTATTCGAATCTGCTCTTTAAGAAAAGATAAGCTGATACTCTCGCTTGATAAAAATAGAAGTTGCTGCAAAGAGTAAACATCTATTTTTACTTTGAATTTGTGTACACTAAACAAACTATGCACCACACATAGTTTGTGCTTAAGAAGTAGCTAATCTTAAGTCATAGTTTTGTGGAAAAACTATTCTAATTAATCGAATATGAAACGATTAAGAAAATTGCAAATTCGTCAAGGACAAGAACTCGACGTTGCAGCTCAAGGGCTAATAGTAGCAGGCTGGGGTGGATCTTGTACTTGCCAGAGAATTGGAAATTCTCACGAAGAAACCGAAAGAGCCACGTATACCTTCACCGATGTTTCAAGCATGGTTGCAGGCGTTGGTTGCTATGCATTTGCACTTGGCATTGCAGCCTACTCAGGTGGCGTTGGATTTGAAGCCTCTGTTGCTTTATGCATTGCTGGCTATGACTTTATGAGTAAGAGCGAGAAAACAGCAACTATTGTGCGTCACAGAGAAATGGAGCTAACTAGCGTTCACCCATGGAAACATCGTGTAAAGAGCACTTGGACTACTTATTCCTAGTTCTTCTTGTTTAGGTACATCATATATAAGCGAAAGCAACTGCGTTGCTTCCACTTAGGCTTCATTCATGGATTCTGTACAGGTTCTTTGGGATAAATCTCAACGGATTGTATTTAGCTCTTTATGAAACACCTATGAACGTACTACAAACGTATATCACCGTACTCTAAAGCTTATTGGAGAGAGCATTCAAATAGTTACTCGCTAGTTTTGGATGCTCTCGCTTATTATTACCATTCTTCAGTATTCTACTCATGAAATACCTGTATATTCTTTTGATATCTCTTAGCCTTGGCTTTGGCAATGCCTATTCGCAAAAGCTTGTAATGGCACGCGTGGTAGACTATATTACGAATACAGATATCGCAGCTGACTCCTTACTTACGGTACATCTGCTAGCAAAAGACAGTAGCCTTATCTCCGATGGATGGACGTCATTAGAAGGAGAAGCCCCCAAATACAAAACCTTTGCTGAAGCAGTTGTTGAACGTGAAGGTTCTTACATCATCCGTGTAAGCCATCCCGACTATTATACCCTATACGCTCCTATACAGATTAAATTTTATCGTAGAGAAAGCGAAATTTTTCTCGGCAAGCTCGCTCTTAAACGTAAACTCAGAGAAAAAACAACAAAGTTGGGTGAAGCTCTAGTGACTGCAACAAAGCTCAAGTTCTATTTTAACAACGATACTTTAGTCTACAAT
>JABZGM010000236.1 GCA_015259235.1 Alloprevotella sp.
CGATTTTCGCGCACAAATCCATGACGAATGAATATCTCTGTCATCCCCGACACCACAATTCCCGTGTCCAACATTGCAGTGGAGTCATCTTTTGCTTGCACATCATAGAAATCCAACATTTCTTGTGTGATTGGGTGGTGTGCTTCCACAGCCATCACCAATCCAGAACTCACTGTGGGAGGTTGAGCATCTTCTAGCCCCATAAATGCACCCAACTTAAGCAAATCATCTATGGAAGCCACCATTTCTACATCAGTGTCGAAATAGATGCCACCCCATTCTTCGAGTATTTTGTAGCGAGCAAAGTCGCTGACGAAAGCATATTTTCCGGCTGCATAGGCAGCACGAGTATAGGGGTGTGCATTTACATCAAAGTTTTGCTCGTTCCATTCGTGAATCTCACAATCGGGCATAAATTTTCGCCACGATGCAATGCAACGTTGTGCAGATTTGGGTAAGGGATTTCCTCCAAACCAGCAATAATGAATAATGCGAGGAATCATAACATTATAATCATAGAGGGGAAGTCAAATCCAATTGAATTGTTGCAACTTTCGTTCGATAAAGGCAGAAGTTATCCTTGGATAGGTCAGACGCCCTTCTTGTAGATGTCGAAATAGAGCCTTCAAGCGTTTGATGATGGAAGGAAAATAACTGCGCATTTCCACAGGCTGTTCCATCCTCTTATTCGTTTCGTACCAAAGTTCTTGAAATCTCGGGGCAATTTTGCTCAGTTCGTAATACCATGGTGCACAGCCTGCATAGTGAATGATGCAAGGATAGTGATACGCTTCGACTGCTTCTTCTGTCTGATAGAACGCATCATATAGAAAGTTCCTCGCAATGATACCCCATTTGGCAGGAAGAACCACAGTTTTCTCTCTCAAAACCATGTTGATGGCATCCTGATCGGGGCACCCCAATCTGTGCGCGTTAGCGATAGCCCAATCTAGAATCTGTCGAGCAATGTTGTGCTCTCGCCAATAACTGAGATTCATCAACAACACACCAGAACAAACATAAGTATGCTGTTGTGGCAAACCAATTCTTTGTTTGGTGGCAGTGATGAAATTTTGTTGATCTTTGGCTGCGCCGATGGCGACATTTTCGAGTGGGATTTGGAATAACTCGTCAATGGATGAGGCTATGAGCGTGTCAGCATCTAAATATAGCACTTTTTCCACCTCTTCAGGCAACAGTTGATCGAGAAAAATGCGATACCAAGTGTGAATGGTGAATGGTCCCGTCGGAATATGTGCTAAGTTTTTTTTCTCAATAGGGTGATATACCAACTGCCACGAAGGGCGTGGCGCTATCACACTTTTCAAATAAGCTAGATTGTCTGCTGACATCGCTTCCGACACGATGTGGAAGATAAAGACACTTTCGTTGGTGTGATGGTCTACAAAACTTTGTAGCGTGACCGCCACAATAGAGCTGTAGTTATCGCTAATGCAAAATGCAACGTGTTGTGCGTCTGTCATATTATCGGTGTTGTTGATACACGATTAACCGCCAATGAGTTGTCGCGTCCACTTGTTTTGTTGAAACAGCCACGCCACTACTAGACTCCCTAGAAAGACGAAAACGGCAGCAGTCAGGTGTTGAAGTGGGAAAGGGAGAAAACTACTTAGTGAGAAGGAGGCATTGCGTAATAACAAGATGCCCCCCCAGTGCACAAGATAGATGCCAAAGCTCAGTCGAGCAATGTGTGTGAAGTTATTTTGATGTTTATTGAGCCATCTTTTAAGTGAATCTATTTGCGATATTTTCATCCAAAACGCGCATTGCGCTACTGCAAAGATAGAAAGATACCAGAACATTTCATAGAAATCCACCTGAATATTTGCAAGTTTTATTACTGCTGGCACCAGCCATGCTCCTAAAAAGGCTACAAAGAAGATGCGAAACTGTTTGCTAGAATGTTGATGAAGATAATAGCCTAAGAGGTAATAACCCACATAGCCCGAAAAGTAATAGAACATACTGCCCGCGCCTTCTTCGATAGAAAGTACTGATTTCACCCAAGGTAGGCAAAGTGTGCAAAGCCAAAGGATAAGATAGCCCCGTTGTTGTCTTTGACTACTTGTTTGCAACCATGGTTGCAGGATGGGAGTAAGGATATATAACCCCAAGAGGGGAAAGATAAACCACAATGTCGGGTTGTTGAGGCGCAAAAGAAACTGATAGGTCGTAACATCAGTCCACGATGCATTATTTTGCAATGCACCAATGAACCCAAACACGACATTCCAGCATAACACAGGAACTATGATGCGACGAAAGATACCTTTGAAGTATGCTCCATAATCGGTGATGGGACGGGTAAGGCGTAAAGCTCCCGAAATCATAAAGAACAAGCCGATGCAAGGAGAGGTGGCATAGCTCGAAATAGATAGCCATAGCGAGCTTTCCTGAGAGGTTGAAGGTTGCGCGTGCATCACCACCACCATCAGGCAGGCGAGGACGCGGAGAAAGTCGAAACTAACATCGCGCTGCGTGGGGTGTGTTGTCTCAGTTGTCTGTTTCATTGGTTGGAGAATGTTCCATAAGTTGCATCACCTTTTCTGCCTCTTGCTCATTGCCGTAGTTGTGACTGGAGAGGTAATCGGTGAGTTGTTGTCGGAGTGTCGTGTCTTGTAGCACCTTAGCCATCCCTTCTGCAGTGTGTTCGGGAGAGTCGAGGGGAACAATCACTCCATCTTTGCCGTGTTTCACCTGAGAGGCAGCTGTGGGATAAGCGGTAATGATGACAGGTTTGCACAGTATCTGCGCTTCTGTCACTGCCACCGACTTACCCTCATAGCGTGAAGGCTGCACATACCAGTCGCAATGCGCGATGTAGGGATAAGGGTTGGCGTGTTTGCCTAATAAATGCACATAGTTGCCCATGCCTTCTTGTGCAAGTGCTGCATCTATGAGCGCGCTATCGCCATAACCTATGATGAACCAATGCACGTTGATACCTTTTTCGCGAAGCAATCGACAGATCGTCGGTATGCTGTCTAAGTATTTTTGGTGAGAGTAGCGCCCAATGGAGAGCAGGTGTACCGCATCTTTGTGCAAAGGCATATCGTCTGGACGCTCTCCGCATGCGCGTTGTCGCACAAATTCTGTGGTCAGCACATTGTCGATGCGCAACAACTTGGAACGAAGCGAAGGAAACAC
>JABZGM010000237.1 GCA_015259235.1 Alloprevotella sp.
ACGTTCTGGAAGAGTTTTGCGCAAAGCCTTCATCACGCTTTCCACTTTCACGATGGGATGCACCTTTAAGTAACTACCCAAAATGAACATATTAAAACACTTTGCCAGCTTCATTTCTGTGGCTGTGGTCATAGCGGCAACGGAATACACACTAATGTCTTCGCGTGTGGGTGGTTGCATCACACCAAAACCATCAAAAATCAAAGCACCACCCGCCTTTACTTTGGGTTGGAATTTATCAACAGAAGGCTGATTGAGGAGAATAGCTGTGTCGTAGTAGGAAAGAATAGGCGAAGAAATTTTCTCATCACTGATAATCACAGTAACATTAGCTGTTCCTCCACGTTGTTCTGGGCCATAGGCAGGCATCCAACTCACTTCTTTGCCTTCCATCAAAGCGGCATAAGCCAAGATTTTTCCCATAGAGAGAACGCCCTGTCCGCCGAATCCTGCAATAATTATCTCTTGTGTCATAAACTATCAGATTAGGAATTCTTTGTGACGTCCTTGAGGTCGCCTTTGGGGTAATAAGTAAACATATTATCTTTCATCCACTCGTTGGCTTTGGTGGGAGACATTTTCCAACCCATGTTGCAAGTGGATACGAACTCTACTAGGCAAGAACCCTTCTGTTGCATGGAAAGTTCAAAGGCTTTGCGAAGTGCGCGTTTGGCTTTACCAATTGCAGCCATTGACTCTACACTTTGACGGGTCACATAAGCTGTGCCTTCTAACATTGCTGCTATTTCAGCCAATTTGAGGGGATAGCCATGAAGCGCAGCCTCGCGACCATAAGGACTTGTTGAAGTCATTTGTCCCATCAAAGTGGTAGGTGCCATTTGTCCTCCAGTCATACCATAGATAGCATTATTGATAAACACAATCACAATGCCTTCTCCTCGGTTCAAAGAGTGAATCGTTTCATTCGTACCAATACCAGCGGCATCTCCATCTCCTTGATAGGTAAACACTAGATGGTTGGGAAGCACGCGCTTAATAGCCGTTGCCACAGCAGAAGCGCGACCGTGAGCAGCTTCTTGAAAGTCTATATCAATATACTTGTAGATAAAAACTCCGCAACCTACGGGGCTCACTCCCACTGACTTGTCGCCCATTCCCATTTCCTCAATCACTTCTGCAATGAGTTTATTGATAACACCATGAGAGCAACCAGGGCAATAGTGCATTGTATTGTCGTTGAGCAGTGAAGAAGTTTTATAAACTTGACTACCCTGCTTGATAATTTCTTCTTTCGTCATAGTTACAACTTGTTGAAGATTCCAGGCATTCGAAACATCGCTTCCACCATTTTGATGAGAACAGCAAGCACTCCGATGCCATAACTAATCATAAGCCCGCGTTCGCCTGCCTTAAAATATAAAACGCCTGCAATTGCGAGGAGCGCAAGAACAATAAATATGCTATTCAACCAATTACGGATGACTAAAATCCTGTGTTGGCGACGCAATTCTTGCAGTTCGTCACGCTGTTTCTGTCGGGAACTTTGATTCATAACATCGTTTTGAGTTTGTCCAAAATCTCACTAGGACTTGGCACAATGCCGCCGAGACGACCGTAATGTTCTACGGGAACGCGTCCTTCTACGGTGTAGCGCACATCAAAAACCATTTGTCCTGCATTGATTTCCACGGTCAAAATGCCTTTCACTTTGGAAGCCATCTCAAGTATTTGCTTTTTAGGGAATGGCCACAACGTGATGGGACGCAACAATTGCACCTCAATGCCTTCATCCTTTGCCAAATCTACTACTTTTTGAGAGATGCGCGCAGCAGATCCAAAGGCCACAATGCCTAAAACGGGATTTTCGCTACCGGTGAGTTCGTAGCGCACTTCCTTTTCTTCAATTTCGCGATATTTTGCTTGCAAATGTAGATTGTGTTGTTCCATGATTTCTGGAACAAGTTCCACAGAAGTGATAACATTGGGCTTGCGGTTTTTGCAACCTATTGTAGCCCAAGGATAACGCGCTGCAATTTCTTCATCGCTGATGCGCTCCTTTTGTGGTTGCAATTCCACTTTTTCCATCATTTGTCCGATGACACCATCGGCCAACATGATTACTGGAGTGCGATAGCGGAACGCGAGTTCAAAACCAAGGTCTACGAAATCTGCCATCTCCTGCACACTGTTGGGCGCAAGGACAATGAGTTCGTAGTCACCATTACCGCCACCGCGAGTAGCTTGATTGTAGTCACTCTGCGAAGGTTGAATGGTGCCAAGTCCGGGACCACCACGCTGAACATTAACGATGAGGCAAGGCACTTCTGCACCAGCCATATAACTAATGCCCTCTTGCATCAAAGCAATACCGACACTTGCAGATGAAGTCATCACTTTCTTTCCACAGCCACCAGCACCATAGAGCATATTGATGCTAGCCACTTCACTTTCTGCTTGAAGCACAACCATACCGGTCGTCTTCCAGGGCTGAAGTTCAGCAAAGGTTTCAAGCACTTCGCTTTGTGGCGTGATGGGATAACCAAAGTAGGCATCACAACCACAGCGAACCGCTGCATAAGCCAATGCTTCATTTCCTTTGAGAAGTAATATCTCTTTTTCCATAAGGAGAAGAATCTAAAAGTAGTTATGGGACAGATCGCAATTCTCAACTAAATCTAGGTAAACTGGGAAGTCACCTAGCATTTTAGCCTTTGGCATTTCAAGCAAACACAAGTTTACTCAAATGGAGATGCGACTCACTGAGAACTTACAGTTGTATTGAGAGACAAAAGACTACGTTTCACGCAATCTGTAGACCACAATACATCCGTCTGGGCAAACCGTGGCACATGCTGTGCAACCGATGCACGCTTCTGCGTTGACATCTTGGCTAAAAGCATATCCGCGGTGGTTAACGGCCGTTGTACTGAGCGCGAGCGTTTGTGTGGGACAAGCCACAACACAGAGATCACAACCTTTGCATTGCTCGGTGTCAATAACAACAGCACCTCTCATTTTCGCCATATCAAGGAGCTTTTTAAGGATTTAAATTGTCTTTGTAGTAGAAATCGTATATGTCCGTTATCATATCTAGCATCTCAGCGGCTTCACCATTAGGTGCTAATTCATTTGCTTGAAGAAAAAAGCCTTTTGCCCGATGCCAGTTTGACTGTTT
>JABZGM010000238.1 GCA_015259235.1 Alloprevotella sp.
GTCTTTACTCTGACAATTTTTTGCGTTGGTTGAGGCACAAAACTCTGTCGGAGCAAAATCACCCAACCTAAAACAAGTAACCAAAGTAGAACACAACATCCTAATAATAGAAAGACCCAAGTAAAAATTCCTTCAATCGGTGCTTTTGCAGGACGAATATTATCGGGATGTTTGAGATCAACATCTATCGTATTGACTTTTAAAGCTATTTCGTGCGGACTTTTATAAGCAACTCCGTTGACTAGTACTTCTTGTTGGGGGATTTTATAGACAGCACTGTCAAATGAGGTCAAGATATAAGAACGCTTAAGTTGCCATTTCCCTCCATCCTCTAAAACAACTGTATCTGCAGGCAAGGCTTGCAGCATTTCTACTCCTTGCGTCACATAACCTGAAGCAAAATTAGGAAACTGCACACGGCTATTAGGCTTGCAGTTCACAGAAATATGAAGTAACACTTGCTCTCCAACGCGAATAGCAGTAGAATCAAGCGATGACTCCACAATGGCGCGCTGTGCTACGCTAGGCAATAGGGCACAGAATAGGAATGATAAAAGAAAAATCCGCTGAAAATAGAACTTCATAATCATTTACTAAGGAGACAACTGCAACTACTATCTTTGAGAAAACAGTTGCTTCAAACCTTTCACAAAATCAGTATCGGTAGCTATTGATGTATAGTCGACTCTTGCTTGAGCAAAACGCGTCTGCAACTGTTCGGTATGTGATGCCCACCAACTATGATATGCGTTTCTTACACTCTTTGAGGCTGTATTGACGTATTGCTGGTGACCACTTTCTGCATCTTCCAACTTCATCCATCCAACATTTGGCAGTTCAACCATTCGTTTGTCGTAGATTTGCACAGCAACTAGGTCGTGCTTCTGATTGGCACGTTTGAGCAAAGGAGAATAGTCCTCTGAAGACAAAAAATCAGACATCAAAAAAGCCACGCTACGCTTACGCATAACACGAAGAAAGTACTCCAACCCTGTTCCTATGCTGGTACCACGGCTCTCAGGCTCTATCGTTAATAACTCCCGTATGATACGCAAGATGTGCCCTTTTCCTTTGGCAGGTGGGATGTATTTTTCAACCTTGTCAGAAAAGAACAACGCGCCAATTTTGTCGTTATTACGCATTGCAGAAAAGGCCAACGTAGCGGCAATCTCTGTCATCTGCTCACGTTGTGAAAGTTGTCCAGAACCAAAATCAAGAGATGCAGATATATCTATGAGCAACATCACAGTAAGCTCACGCTCTTCCTCATAGACCTTGACATAAGTGCGATCAAATCGAGCAGAAACGTTCCATTCGATGTCGCGTACGTCATCGCCGGGCTGATATTCACGCACTTCTGCAAAGGACATACCACGTCCTTTAAAGGCTGAGTGATACTCGCCTGCAAAGATATTGTTGGAAAGCGCGCGCGTCTTAATCTCTATTCGACGAACACGCTGCATCAATTGCAGAACATTCTCATTCATAAGTCTTTTTGTTAGGGAACTTCTACCGTAGCAAGGATTTCTCCGATGATTTTTTCTGTTGTTACATCTGCTGCTTCAGCTTCGTAGGTCAGTCCAATGCGATGGCGCAACACATCATAAGCCACGCTACGAACATCGTCTGGAACTACATATCCGCGCTGACGAATAAACGCTAAGCTACGTGCTGCAAGTGCTAAACTGATTGTGGCACGAGGTGAACCACCATAAGAAATATAAGGACGTAGATGCTCTAGTTTATAGGTTTCGGGGAAACGCGTTGCAAAGACTAAGTCTGCGACGTATTGTTCTATACGTTCATCAATATAGACTTCTTTGACCAGTTGTCGAGCTTCGCGGATGGTTTGCAAATCAATTATAGGTTGCATCTTCTCATCTGCCAAATTTCCTCGCATTGATGCGCGAACAATTCGCTTTTCTTCCTCAATAGAAGGATAATCCACAACAACTTTAAGCATAAAACGATCCACTTGCGCTTCAGGCAAAGTGTAGGTTCCCTCTTGTTCGATGGGATTCTGTGTGGCCATCACCAAAAATGGGTCAGGCAATGCCATCGTTTCATCACCGATAGTCACCAATCGCTCTTGCATCGCTTGAAGTAGTGCGCTCTGTACCTTTGCTGGTGCGCGGTTTATCTCGTCTGCCAAAACAAAATTAGCGAAGACTGGTCCACGGCGCACTGAAAAGCCATCGTCTTTGCGACTATAAATCATCGTTCCGACAACGTCAGCAGGCAACAAATCAGGCGTAAATTGAATACGCCCAAAAGAAGCGTCAATAAGTGAAGACAAAGTTCGTATCGCTAAAGTTTTGGCCAATCCAGGAACACCTTCAAGAAGAATGTGGCCATCCGACAATAAACCAATCAATAGAGCCTCAGTGAGATGCGACTGTCCTACAATTACTTTTGACATTCCATCTTTGAGCAGGGTAATGAAGCCTGATTGTGCTTCAATGCGCGCATTTAGTGCGCGGATATCTACGTTTTCTACCATAGGTAAGCTTGATTTCTTGTTTTATCATGCGAAGTTAGTACTTTTCGTCCGAAGAGCATCTATAAACTCTGTAAAATGTCGAGTACAAACTAAATGAAACACAATTTTCAAAGTCTTTTTTGGGGTATTACCCTTTGAAAAGATAATGGATAAATCACTACAAAATTATTTTTACCCTTTTCGTTTGCATGTCATACTCTTACTGAGAAAATGACAGAGTTTTCTTCAGACTAGGAAGATTTGAAATATTATTCCTAACAATAAGACTCTAGTACGTTATTCCTGCGATAATCTTCCGCGAACAAGAAAAACGTGGGAGTTTTTTGATAATAACGTGAGAGAAAATCTCGGAATTCTCTTACAATTTACCTAGCATCAAGTCTCTGATTGTCTATTTTTTATGGACCACAGTGTTGTGACCATGTGATGTATACACACTTATTGATATCACATCCAACAAAAACTTAAAGGTCCCACAATAAAGAGGGCTTATGGCGATATATTCCTAATGCAGAGAGCGCTTTATTCAAACATCGCGATAGAATATATTTTGTACGTTGAAAATCGAACTACATTCTGTATAGTTTTCTTAATATTGGCGTTTCTGGGAA
>JABZGM010000239.1:0-417 GCA_015259235.1 Alloprevotella sp.
TCGCAAAGACGCTGACAGCACTGCCTATTTGGCACGCATCACGAAGAACTGAGGCAAGTCCTCTGGTGAGGAAGTATATGGTGTTGGCTTAGTGCCGTGAAACAAGATAGAGTGGGGGAGCGCGGCTTCCTCACTTGGTATTGTCCGAAATACTTATACACTTTTTCGGACAACACCCAACATAGGGCTTAAAATGTGCGAATAACCAAATATGCTAAAATGGACGGATTCCAACTCGTTATTTTTGCGATAACGCGGTTAGTAACGACTGATTACAGTTAGAAATCTTGCAAAAAATGCAGCTTTTGCAGAATTGCAGAATAAGTGAAAAAAGAGCCCAATCAATAATAAACCACACTGATACGTCACAAAGACTCATTAAATTGCTTGCTGGATTCACGGAACGCAACTTGACAC
>JABZGM010000239.1:427-3079 GCA_015259235.1 Alloprevotella sp.
TAACAATTAGAAGAACAAAGCGTCAAAATATGAAAAGAAGAAGGTGTGACTGGACTACACAGAGAACAAGAACATGCTTAAAACTGAAACCTAGTTTTGAACGATTTTTCTAAGTCATAAAACAGAATCCTGTCTTGGATGTAACACGTTATCCAAATAGTGTTGGGAAACTGCTGAAGGAAGACTTCAAGAAATGCCTTGTCTGGCGCGCCACTTTGATGTATTCACCCAGTACAAGACAATGGAGTCCTTTTGTAATGCTGTAGACGTCTCCTTTCGCTTCATCCGTACTTCCTCGAGATATTTGAGGGTACGGAGATTGTTACTACCAAGACGACCATCGGTTCCCTTACGTCATCGAACGTTGACCGCATAGCCATCGGCAACTTCCTTGTAGATGCTGCTGAGGAGTTGAACAAGTTGGCAAACAAAGACGAACGTGCCTGCATCGCCTGCAGAGAAGTAGAAAACATTGCCAGCGACGGTACGACTTAAGGATAAATCGTACAACGCTAGCAATGGTCGATAAATTTTGCTGGGCTTGACATGAGAATCATGTCAAGCCCAGCAATTACGCGTTTCTCAGATATTTTTTTCTTGCTCGTTGGAGCTCTTCTTTCAACAAGACCTTATAATTAATACCCTCTTGTGCACAGATGCTTGCGAGTTGCTGGCTCTGCTCTAATTCTAGGTACAATTTAATGGTATTTATCTCTATCATCTTAACAGCCGCAGAAAAATCACCAGCTGCATCTCGAATCGAGTCTTCTATAATCTTGTTAAAATACTTAGCTACTTCTTTGCGTAACTGTTCCGTTGGAGTTTGCTTCCTAAAAGCATCGAATAATCCCATAATACTATGCTGTGTTGTATTTATAATTGTTCACATTGTTCAATGACTTCAATAAGAACAGAGGATATCTGCACCAAGTCCATTTTTCTTCCAAAAAGATAATATGGAGCGAGTTTTACAGAATTTCCCGATCTGTCTGCAATGTCTATTATATCGCTCATCAAAACACCAATTGCGCGACATTCTATCTTTATCTTATTCAGATTTGGACTATAAGACTGTGTTTCATGATATATATACTCAACTTTTGGCTCAATTTGTTTGAGGAGAACATTAATCTTGTTAATGCTCCCAAGATTTGAAAAGAATCCCATAACACGTATAATTTAGATGTTTAGCAATTGATAATGAAAATCTTTTGGTCTGCCCTCGGTCGTTATTACTTCTTTAAGCGAAGATAGAAGTTCTTCCTCTTCCTTCGCAAATTCTCCATCAGCATATGCGGCCTTTGCTAAAATTGATGTTACGTATGCTGTTTGTCCCTCGTCAACAGAGCGCAATAAAGAAAACATATCTTCATCGCTCAAAGATATTGCTGTTGCAATCATTTCCTTGTCAAAACCTAACTCCGAGGTGAGCGTTACAAAAAAATCACGTTCCTCAGAAGTTATAATATTGTCAGCACTAAGCATATAGATTACAGCTTTGATTATAGCAGATTTCTGCTGTATGCTTAAATCTTTAGGATTAGTGAACTGAGCTTCTCCATATTTAGCTATGTTCTCCTCAATTAGTTTATCTATTGTTTTGATCATCTCAGTAATGGTTATTTGTTTAAATTAATCTGTCTTTCTGTCTTGTTTATGAATTCTGTCACTGCCCAAATGATAGTTGCCAAACTATCCTGTTGCCCCGTAAACTGAAAATCAGTAAATAGGAAAGTGCCACCTCCGTTATCTATTATATTAGATAACTGAGATAATTGATTCCTGATTTCTTGTCCCTTCACAACCAAATAGCTACTATTATTTCTAATAGAAATACTAGAACGTGCCTTACTCATATAATCAACCACATCCGTTTCTAAGGAAGCTAAGATCTTATTAATCTTATCTTTCCCCGTTATGTTAAAAAAACACATTGTCTCAGAGTTTGTATTTTTCTCCAATATCTAAAAGGAGTTTTTACTAAATGCAGAAGCGTGCTGCTGATAAGTAACCTGTGTCGATATTCAGACTCTAGGAAAACCTATGCAAACAGGTGAGAGTCAACGATCCCGAACATATACGTGGAAACCATTACCCCTTATCTTATTTGCAGTTTCCTAAACTTCGAAGATTCAAGATGAAGACATAACGCCTCTATTTTCTAATATATCTAGTCAAGGTATACACCAAAACTGCGACAAAGTTAGAGATTCTATTTCATACGTGCAATTATTCTGAGATATCAATGTAAAAAAAAACTAACATTTTATAATTGGTTGAGGTCGGCCAGCAAGTGCAAAATTGCAATATTCTTTTGTATAACTCTTTTGGTGGTGTTTCAAAATTATGTTTCTGTATGGGGCTACTATTGATTTTCTTCTGTATCATTGCCATCTTTTGTCGGTATAATCATCAAAGTTTGCCTGTTTTGGTGTACTATTCAATACTTTACGCAGATATTTCAGTCTGCAATTTGACCTATATACCTAAATTAGGAGTTACGTTTGCTATAAGGTTCGACATAAGGTATTACGTTTGGTATAAGGTTGTGTATATTGGAGTGGCTTCTGCCGTGAAAGTAGAAATGAAAGGTAAGGACTGTTTTTCTGCCTGTGGCTCCCTATAAGTATATGGGAGGATATGAGGGCAAAG
>JABZGM010000023.1:0-1623 GCA_015259235.1 Alloprevotella sp.
GCTTATGAGGGTAATAGGAACAGAGTTCGTGAAAGAGTGGTGTTTGAGTGCTGGAAAGGGAGGAAAAAAGGCTGATTTGGGGAGGAAAGAAGACACGTTAGAAATTGCGGTTTTTGAGGTGGATTTTGGGCGGTACTGTGAAGGTTGTGAAAGCAAAAAAGTGGAAATCCCTGTAACGTACGCGCGTCACACGCGCGTGAGAAAAACGCCCAATAAAGGGGTGCAAAATTGGAACAAAAGCGACCTTCCGTTTCATCCCACATGGCTCGTGCCCTACCCTCTAAACCCCAATCGGTCATTAGACCGCAATAGCGCTAGTCAAAATTGAAAAGATCGCTTCCTGACCTATTTCATTTTCTTGTTGGCATCTTGTTTCTCGTTTGTTCTCGACGTAGCCCGCTACGACTTCGATCAAACAGTAAACAATCTGCTCAACAATCAAATAAAATCCGTTCAGAATCTAATGACCGATTGGGGTTAAAACTGACCAGGGATTTTGCTGGACAAAAGGAAGTGGACTTTGAAATTCTAGACAGGAGCGAAAAGTTGCTTCTGAGAGATAGAAGCGATTGAGAGAAAAACGGTGACCATACACAAAGCTCCGCAACGAGAGATTGCGGAGCTTTGTGTCGGATAACGAATGATTTATTAAAATGAGATTGTTTTGAAAGCTAGATATTGCAAAAACGATGCTGTCTCAAAAAGTTTTGTCACTTTTTCGCCGATTTTTCACTCTTTGGGTCGATATGTACCCATATAAAGTAGGGGGCAAGGTGAAGAAATAGGGAAGAAGGGAGAAGGTCATTGAGGTTTCCAGCGATAGCAATTACCAGAGGAGAGCGAAATGCAGTTGAGCATCTCGAGTTCAAAAACGAGGGTGTTGATTTTGGGGAGGTCAAAACCCGTGTGAAGCATGAGTTGTGAGAGCGTGCAACCATCGTTGTCTTGCAACACACGCGCCATCAGTTGTTGGTCGGGTGTGAGTTGAGGTCCGAAAAGTTCGAGTTGCACTGGTGCATCAGGCTGAGCCGGTTCGATCCAGTTGAGCAGTTCGAGAACATCAGTGGCAGAGGTGACCAATTCCGCACGACGTTGGCGAATGAGATGCAAGCAACCTTCGCTAAACTTGTCGGTGGTTCGCCCAGGGAAGGCACACACCGTGCGGTTGTATTCGCCTGCTAAGCGCGCAGTGATGAGTGCACCGCCGTGGTCGGCACTCTCGATGACGATGGTGGCATCTGCCATGCCAGCGACGATGCGATTGCGGCGGACGAAATTACCCGCAAAGGGGCGCACACCGCGTGGGTGCTCCGTGAGCAGACCGCCATTTCTCAACATTTCGCAGGCTGTGTTGCGATGAGCCGCAGGATAGATCTGATCCAGTCCATGCGCCAACACCCCGATGGTGGAGAGTTGCTGTTCCAAACAAGCCTTGTGCACATGCACATCCACGCCATAAGCCAGTCCGCTGACCACGAGCGTGTCGGGAAGTAAGCGCGCAAGTTCTTGACAAAACATCCGGCAGAGGTCTTTGCCATAAGGACTGATGCGACGCGTGCCCACCACGGAAAGCACGTGAGGGACATTCCATTCCGCTGAACCCCGATAGAAGAGCACCGCAGG
>JABZGM010000023.1:1633-16620 GCA_015259235.1 Alloprevotella sp.
GCGCATCGGGGCAATCTTTGAGCCGTTGTGGATAGTCGCTCGCGGTGATGGCAATGGGGCGGATGCCATGTTCTTGACAAAACTCCCATTCTGCTTGCGCCTTCTGCAAGGCTTTTCCTCCGTTGGCACGCAGTAGTTGCTTCACCTCTTGTTGAAAACTCGGGGCAAAATCAGCCAAAGCCACATCAGGTTGCTCAAAGATGAGTTGCGCATCGTTGGTTTGTCGCAACAAGGTGAGTGTCTTGTTTTGGGTGAGTCCTTCTAAAAGGGAGAGCGCAATGGTGTGTATCATAGTCATGGGAGCTAGAAGAAGGGGAAAGGGTAGGCGAGTAAGGACACGCTGATTCGTGCCGCTGTTTAGTCTTGGGGTGCAAGTCCGAAGAGCAGGCGCAGTTGTGGCCATGCTTCGGCAAGAGCCTGCATAGAGGGGAAGAGGAGATGCGCTCCTTCGTCTAAGAGAGCGCTTTCGGGCAGTGGACCCGTATTGACCGCAATGGTGAAAATGCCAGCTGCCACACCAGCGCGCACACCGAGAGGTGCGTTTTCCACCACGATGGCTTCCCAAGGTTGCACCCCAGCTTTCTCCAGCCCCATGAGATAAGGTTCGGGATCGGGTTTGCCGTGCTTCACATCGAGCGAAGAAACAATGCGTTCGGGCGCAAAGACGCCAGGATAGTGGCGCGTGAGGCAATCGAGCAAACTCGCTTGTCCGCTACCAGTGACCACCACACGGGTGAGTCGGTCGGCGGTGATTTGGTCGAGGAGCTCTTGTGCTCCTGGCATTTTAGGCGCCGTGGGGAAGGTGTTGAAAATCTTGCACTTGCGCTGATACACGCGTTCCACTTCCTCTGGATTGGTGTCACGTCCGAATTGTCGCTGCGCAAACACATTGAGTGTGGTGAAAGCCGTGCGCCCTTCGTTCATGTAGATTTCCTGTTCTTCGATGTCGAATCCAAATTCGCGACACACCTGTGCCCACGATTTTGCGTGTGCGGGCATGGAGTCGAAAAGCACCCCATCCATGTCGAAGAGGGTGGCGCGGAGAGGGAGGAGGGCAGGGCAAGCCTCAGCAGTAGTGGCAGAGCCTGCTACATGGGCAGCGAGCGAAGGTGAAGAAGCGGTGGCTTGGGCTAGGAAATCAGGATGTTGCGCCCAATATCGGGCGATAGCAGAAGCGAAGGTATTGGACATGAAAAGAACCGTGTGCGAGAAATCAGTAGATAAAAGAGGCGACCCCACCTCACTCTTGGGGAGGACGGTGGGGTCGCAATAGGGATGTGGAAAATGAAACTTATTTCAGACGAGCTTGGATAGCTTCTGTTTCTGCTTCATAACCAGGTTTGCCGAGGAGCGCGAACATGTTCTTCTTGTAAGCCTCCACACCAGGTTGGTTGAAAGGATTGACATCGAGCAAGAGACCGCTCACACCGCAGGCACGCTCGAAGAAGTAGATGAGCTGACCGAGGTAGTATTCGTTGAGTTCGGGAAGTACCACGCGCATGTTGGGTACACCGCCGTCTACGTGAGCAAGGAGAGTGCCGAGTTCAGCCATCTTGTTCACTTCGTCCACACGCTTACCCGTGAGGAAGTTGAGACCATCGAGGTTTTCTTCGTCGTGAGGGAAGAGCACTTTGTGGCGAGGAGTTTCCACAGAAATCACCGTTTCAAAGATGCTGCGTTCACCTTCTTGAATCCATTGACCCATGGAGTGGAGGTCGGTGGTGAAGTCTACAGCAGCAGGGAAGATGCCCACGCCATCCTTACCTTCACTTTCGCCATAAAGTTGTTTCCACCATTCGTTCATGAAGTGGAGCTTAGGCTGATAGTTCACGAGGATTTCGATCTTCTTGCCAGCGCGGTAGAGGGCATTGCGGACAGCAGCGTATTGTGTAGCGATGTTGTCGTCGGTGCTGCATTCTTTTTCCATATCAGTGGCACCTTGCACGAGCGCGTCGATGTCGAAACCAGCGCAAGCGATGGGGAGCAAACCTACGGGAGTGAGGACAGAGAAGCGTCCACCCACGTTGTCGGGGATGATGAATGAAGTGTAGCCTTCTTGGTTGGCAGTGATGCGAGCTGCACCCTTCTTAGCATCGGTAACGGCAACGATGACTTTGCGCGCTACTTCCTTGCCGCGTTGGTCTTCGCATTGCTTCTTGAGGAGGCGGAAAGCAAGAGCTGTTTCGGTGGTCGTACCACTCTTAGAGATGTTGATGACACCGAATTTGCGGTCCTTGAGATATTCGCAGAGTTCGTAGAGATAGTCTTCGCCGATGTTGTTACCAGCAAAGAGAATCACGGGGTTTGAACCATCGTTGGTGAGCCACTCAAATTGGTTGCCGAGTGCTTCGATCACGGCGCGTGCACCGAGGTAAGAACCACCGATACCGGCTACGACGATGGTGTCGCAGTTTTCGCGCAAAGTTTGTGCGCAAGCCTTGATTTCTCCCAAGAATTCGGGAGTGATGCTTGAGGGAAGGTGCATCCAGCCGAGGAAGTCATTGCCAGGGCAGGTTTGTTGTTCGAGTGCCTTTTGAGCGGCAGGTACGTTTGCGCTCACTTCGTCAAGTGCACCAGCGGCGAGGAAAGAAGTGGCGTTGTTGATTTCTAAGCGAATAGATTTCATCTGAATGAATTTTAAGAGGTGGGTGAGCGTGATCCGTGTGCCGCTCTCGATGAGGTAAGGAGCGACAGCGCGAGCGCACGTTCGTTTGTTGCAACAAAATTACGAACTCCCTATGAAACAGCCAAGGATTTCACAAAAAATGCCCTCTCCAGCTGAGAATACTGAAGAGGGCGATGAGCTAAAAAGCTATGCTGCAAAGTGCAGGTGCTTATTTTTTAGGCACGCGCTTGAGTGTTTCGAGCACAAGACGCCAGTACTTTTCCACAGAGGGGATGTTGCAACGCTCATTGGGCGTGTGAGGCGATTGCAAAGTGGGACCGAAGGAAACAACGTCCATGCCGGGGCAGTGGGTGAGGATGATGGAGCATTCCAAACCAGCGTGTACCACAGTGACTTTGGGGTCTTCGTTGAAGATATCTTTGTAAACCTCGGTCATGAGTTCTACGATTTCGCTCTTGGGCGAAGGTTGCCATGCGGGATATGCACCATCGGTGGTGACCTTCATGCCAGCCATGGAGAAACCAGCTTCGAGGGTGTCTACACAATACTGACGCATGGAGTCGGCACTAGAGCGCACGAGAACTTTGAAGAAGGCTTTGCCTTCGCCAATCTCGATGATTGCCAAGTTGCTTGATGTTTCTACGATGTGGGGGAGATGGGGAATGAAGCGCAACACTCCGTTGTGGCAAGAGAGGATGGCGTTGACCAAATTGTCTTGCACCGCTTCGGGCACGATGGCAGCAGGCAGAGCCACCTCGTTCACTTCGAGGGTGAGGTTGGGTTCGATGAGACCATATTCGTCGGTCAAGTCGGTGAGCCATTCTCCGAGTACCACTTCGCGCAATTCTGCTACATTCTCCTTGGGGAGGGTGAGCACTGCGTGAGCATCACGGGGGATGGCGTTGCGCATGTTGCCGCCTTTCCAAGAAGCCAAACGAGCTTCAAAGTTGGCGATGGCATCTGTGACGATGCGTGCCAAGAGTTTGTTGGCATTGCCACGACCTTCGTTGATTTCCAAACCAGAGTGTCCACCGCGGAGACCGCCAATCACGATTTCCACAGCCACATCTTCCGCATCGGGAGCCACTTCTTGGTATTCGAGTTCTGCGCTGAGGTTGATACCACCAGCAGAACCGGTCATGAGTTCGCCATGTACCTCGTTGTCAAGGTTCATGAGGATGTCGCCTTTCAAAAGACCGTCCTTCATGTAAGTGACACCGTGCATGGTGGTTTCTTCATCGGAAGTCATGAAAGCTTCGAGAGGTCCGTGGGGAATGGTGTCGTCTTCGAAAATCGCCATGATGGTGGCAATCGCCATGCCGTCGTCAGCACCCAAAGTGGTGTTGAGCGCACGCACCCAGTCGCCATCAATCCATGTTTCGATGGGGTCCGTCTCAAAGTTGTGGGGAGAGTCTGGTGTCTTTTGGGGCACCATGTCGGTGTGACCTTGGAGGGTGACCATCTTTCTGTCTTCCATGCCAGGAGTAGCAGGCTTGTACATCAAGATGTTACCAGCATCATCGAGCGAGGCTTCAATGTTGCGTTCGGCAGCCCATTGGAGGAGAAACTGTTGAATCTTTTCCAAGTGTCCAGAAGGACGTGGCACTTGGGTGAGGAGATGGAAGTTGCGCCAGATAGCTTCGGGCTGCAATTTGAGAATTTCGCTCATAGTGATAAGTATTAAGAGGAAGCATTAAGGGTTTGTCGTAACGGTTTCTCTGATTTTAGTTGTTTTTTTCATGGAGAATAAATCTGCCCAACCCACAGCTCCCATGAGCACGACGAGTGCTGTTTGAATGGTGTGTACCACTAGGGCAAACAAAACGGCAGGAGCTTGTGCCACGCCATAAAGCACGAGCATCGTCTTCACGGCAAAGTGCCATGGTCCGGCACCATTGGGGGTGGGCACGAGCACGGCAAAGGTGCCGGCGCTAAAGATGAGCAATCCAGCCATGATGTCGATGTGACTGGTGCTTTGATAAGCAAAGAAGGCAAGATAGAAATGGAGAAAATAGCCCACCCAAATGCCGATGCTATAGAGCAGATAGAGCGGAAGTTGACGCAGATGGCGCAGGGAGGAAACTCCATCAAAGAAACTGCGCATCTTGTCTTTACCTCGCTGAAAGAAGGGCACTTTTGCCAGTAGGAAGATGGCGAATCCAATGCCGACGATGATGCAAATGGCAGTGACGAGATAGCCTGTGGAGGTGAATCGCGCCAAGATGTCGTGTACGTTTGTGCCTGTGGATTGCAAGAAAGACAGAAATTGTGGTAATTGCAAACAGAGGGCAAGCACCGCGATGAGGAGCATCAAGAGCGCATCTACCATACGTTCAGCCACTACCGTGCCGAGAGCTTTGGAAAAGGAGGTGCCTGCATAGTTCTTCAAGGTGCCACAACGAGTGATTTCTCCCACGCGGGGGATGATCAGACTTGCAGCGTAAGACACGAAGATGGCATCGACGCAGATGCGTGTGGAAGGACGCTCCTGAAGTGGCTGCAAGGCAATTTTCCAGCGCAGCGCGCGAAGCACCAGTGGCACAATGCCAAAGAGCAGTGAGATAAACATCCATCCCCAGTGCGTGGCTTGGAGCATTGTGAGTACGCTTTCCCAGTCGAGTTCGCGGTACATCCACCACAATATGCCTATGCTGAAGACAAAAGGCAATAGAATCTTGAATATGTTGAGGACTTGCTTCACTCGAATCAGAGTTTTTTTGTAAATTTGCCGTTGCAGGGCATCTTACCACACTTTAATGGTGCAAGATTTCGCCCACAATGCTTTGCAGGATGGGTTGTGCCTCCGTATTAAATGGGGATGTTTGACTGCTCCTGCTACCGCAAAAATACAAATTATTTCGTAGAATGAAATCCGTACGCCCGAAAAAATTCCTTGGACAGCACTTTTTGAAAGATTTGAATGTGGCACGTGCCATCGCCGACACGGTAGATGCTTGTCCCGAACTTCCCATTCTGGAAGTGGGACCTGGTATGGGTGTGCTCACACAATACCTCCTGCCGAAAGAGCGTGAGGTGAAAGTGGCAGAGATTGACTTTGAGAGTGTGGCTTACCTCCGTGAGGCTTATCCGCAACTCGAAGCTGAGGGCATCATTGAGGACGACTTCTTGAAAATGCACCTCGAACATGTGTTCGACGGACGCTCGTTCGTGCTTACGGGTAATTATCCTTACAACATCTCGAGCCAGATTTTTTTCAAAATGCTCGACTATCGCCACCTCATTCCCTGCTGCACAGGCATGATTCAAAAAGAAGTGGCAGAGCGTCTTGCGGCTAAGCCAGGCAATAAGACGTATGGCATCTTGAGTGTCTTGGTGCAGTTGTGGTATGATGTGGAATATCTTTTCACCGTCGAACCTGGAGTGTTCAATCCTCCTCCCAAGGTGAAGAGTGCCGTGGTGCGCATGACGCGCAACAATGTGGAAGATTGCGGTTGCGATGAGCGTTTGCTCCGCCGTGTGGTGAAGACGGCTTTCAACCAACGTCGCAAGATGATGCGCGGAAGTCTCAAACCGCTCTTTGCGCAACTCAATGCGGAGCGCAACTGTGGCAGCGATCATGCTGAGTTTCTCGCACAACCGCTTTTGACGAAACGTCCTGAGCAACTTTCTGTTGCGGAGTTTGTGCAGTTGACCAACGATATTGCCGCCGAAATGGCGCGATAGGAAGGTGGTTCTTCTCTGTTTTTATAAGTTACTAATGTTGACGCTAGACTCTCGTTTATCTTGATGGTAAACTCTTATTCAATAGCAGCCACTGTTGTTGATTCAATAAAACCTGTAGGGCAGTTTATCATAAAGAAAATAGAGTGATTTAACCTCGAAAGAAGAGCAGTTTACTTTCAATTAGGCTGTTTTTACTCAATAACCAATATGATTTATCCCGTTTTTCTCAAAACCATTTTGCGCACTACTAACACCGAGGGCGAGCACGATGAGATTCGCTACGAAGGTCGCGCTATGGCTGCGCTTCGTGAGAACGGCACTTGGTCGGTGCGTTACACTGATGCAGAGAATCACGGACAAACAGCGCTGCAAGGGGCTGATTTGTGGGTGTCGGTGTCGCGAGATGGTGACACAAAATCGCGCCTCCTCTTCCGTGTGGGAGATCTTTTGGAGAGCACTTACGTCACACCACAAGGAGAGTTTGCTATGTCCACGAAAGCCACCTATTTGCAGCAAGAGGTGACGGAAGCGCATGCCGAGGTGCAGGTACATTATGAACTTTACCTCTCTGGAAAACTCGTCACCACCAATGAATTGACCCTGACTTGGGCGCCTCTTCCCAAGAAATAGTCCATCATAACCTAAATATTCTCTCTTATGACTACGATACAAGAATATATCGCCGCCAATGAACCGCGATTTCTCGAAGAACTTTTCTCGCTCATCCGCATTCCTAGCATCAGTGCGCATCCCGAGCGCAAAGGCGACATAGAGCGTTGTGCTGTGCGTTGGCAAGAACTGCTCACCGAAGCTGGTGCAGACAACGTGAAAGTGATTCCTTCCGAGGGAAATCCTTTTGTTTATGGTGAGAAAATCGTAGACCCTTCTGCGCCTACTGTGTTGGTGTATGGACACTATGACGTGATGCCTGCCGAACCTCTTGAACTTTGGCACTCCAATCCCTTTGAACCCGAGATTCGCGACGGACACATTTGGGCACGCGGAGCTGATGATGACAAAGGACAGTCGTTCACGCAGGTAAAAGCCTTTGAATATCTCGTAAAACACGACCTCTTGCGTCATAATGTCAAGTTCATTCTTGAGGGAGAAGAAGAAATCGGTAGCCCCTCTCTCGTGGGTTTCTTGGAAGCGCATCGCGATCTCCTGCGTAGCGACATCATTTTGGTGAGCGACACCTCTATGTTGGCTGCCAATCTTCCCTCGCTCACCACGGGACTTCGTGGCTTAGCCTACTGGCAAATCGAAGTCACTGGTCCTAATCGCGACCTGCACTCTGGACATTTCGGAGGAGCTGTTGCCAATCCTGCACTCGTGCTTTGCGAACTGCTCGCTAAGATGGTTGATGAGGATGGACGCATCACCATTCCTGGATTTTACGACGATGTAGAAGAACTTTCAGCAGAAGAGCGCGCAATGATTGCTTCCATACCTTTCGATGAAGAGGCTTATAAAAAGTCTATTGATGTGGAAGAAGTGCGTGGTGAAAAGGGATATTCTACCATCGAGCGCAATGCCTGTCGTCCTAGCTTCGATGTTTGCGGCATGTGGAGCGGTTACCAAGGCGAAGGATCCAAGACAGTGCTTCCTTCTAAAGCCTATGCCAAGGTGAGTTGTCGTTTGGTGCCTCACCAAAAGCACGAGAAAATCCAACAACTCTTCATTGATTATGTGGAAAGTCTTGCACCCAAATGCGTGAAAATCAAGGTGACTCCCATGCATGGTGGCGAAGGTTATGTTTGCCCCATCACACTTCCAGCTTATAAAGCCGCAGAAGAAGGATTCACCGAAGCCTTTGGCAAGCGACCACTTGCTGTGCGACGTGGCGGAAGCATCCCCATCATCAGCGAGTTTGAACGTGTGCTTGGTGTGAAAACCATCTTGATGGGCTTCGGACTTGAGAGCAACGCTATCCACTCTCCCAACGAGAACTTCAGTCTCGACATCTTCCGCAAAGCCATTGCAGCCGTGGCAGGTTTCCACCTCCACTATAAAGGCTAAACTATTCGTTTGTAACGAGGAGGAAATCTCTCTTTCTGAGGGGATTCCTCCTTCGTTGCGCTATCTCACTTGCTCTCGAAAATCCTCAAATTGCGATTATCGTCAATGATTTCTCCTCGAAAAACGCTCAAAATCTTTAGTATAACTCTTGCCATCTTGTTGGTGCTACTGCTATTGCCCCTCATAGCGCTTTATCTTCCCCCTGTGCAGCGGTGGGCAGTGGAGCGTGTATCGGCTTCTTTGGAAGAATCCATGGGAATGAGGGTAAAAGTAGAAGAAGTGCATCTTACCCCCTTCCTCAACTTGGACGTGCAAGGCATGGTGGCGCAAGATGCTGCCAACGACACCTTACTGTCTACCCAAAACTTGCACCTCGATGTCGCTTTCTTCCCCTTGCTAGATGGAAGAGCCGATGTAGAAGGATTTCATTTGACAGATGCTCGCATCAACTCAAAAAGTCTTATCCCCGATCTGGGGGTGAAAGGTCGCATCCAGTCTTTTTCTGCTGAGGCAAAAGGAGCAGACTGGAAGCAAAGCATCTTCACGCTCAATCGCGCTCGCTTAGATGGTGCCGATCTCACCGTAGCACTCTCCGACACCGCCCAAAAAGACACCACCTCTAAGCCCATGGTTTGGGTGATTGATGTGCAAGACGTTCAGATACAGCGGAGTAGAGTAGCCCTATCCATGCCAGGAGACGGTCTTCATCTTGCAGCAGGTTTGGAAGATGCACGCATGATCAAGGGACATTTCGACTTGGGAAAGAAAGATTATCGTGTACAATCTCTCACCCTCTCGCAAGGAGCAGCCAGCATGAACATGACGCGTCGTCCATTACCTGCCGATGCGCTGTTCGCACTTACGGGGATAGACCTCAAAGCTAGCGGAGTGAGCTACGATGCACAAGGGCGATTTTTGGCAAATGTGCAACACCTTTCGTTGAGAGAAGGAAAACACGATTTTTATTTGACGCACTTAGGCGGAAAAATCGAGGGAGACACCACATGGGTAAGTCTTCCCAATCTGCGTGTAGCTACCCCTAACTCTCAACTCACCGCTTCGCTCGTAGCCGATTACTCTGCGTTCCAACCCACAGGCAAAGGACGTTTCTCGCTCAAATCACAAGCCAATGTGGGCATGGTCGATGTGCTCTCCGCACTGAAGCCCTATATCTCAGCAGCACAACACCGACAAATGGCTGAAATGAGTCGCAAATTGACCGGTGGCAATCCGATAGAACTGCAATTCAATGCCGAAGGCAATATGCGCCATCTCGCTGTGCAACGTGCTTCGGTGGGAGTGGCTGGTTTGGCACGTGTAGCAGCAGATGGTTTTGTGCGCAATGCCATGGACAAGCGTCGTAGTGGAGCCTTCCATTTCTCCCTCAATTCACAGTCCTCTCAGCGTATTCGTCCGTTGCTACCCCCCGATTTGGCACAGACTTTCCATCTTCCCGATGGACTTTCTGCCCTCGGACATCTGCAATTCAACGGTGCCGACTATCGCACCAATGCCACCTTCCAGCATGCGCAAGGACAAATCTCCGCGCGTGCTTCCGTCAACACCGACACTGAACGCTACGATGCCGAAGTCAATGTGCGCAATTTCCCCCTCCACCACTTTATTAAGGAGCAACCCCTCACGCCCTTTACCGGAAGTTTTGGTGTGCATGGTCAGGGCTTCACGCCACTCGCCGTGCGCAGCAACCTGCAAGCCACTGCCGACATTTGCAGTTTCCGCTACGATCGCTATCCTCTCGATGGCATCCGTTTGAAAGGTTCACTCCGCGGCACTCACGCTTTGGTCGATTTTTCAGCCAATAACCCCCTCATCGAAGGACGTGGCAGCATAGTCGCCCAACTCCATCGCCGCTATGCTGCAACCGTGGATGTGCAACTCGACAAACTCGATCTTCGCCGTCTCACTGGCATGGCAGACACCCTCACGTTTGGAGGTAGTTTTAAGGGAAATCTTGAAGCCACGTCCGACATGAAGCACTTGATGGCGAAAGGTTCCATGCGACACCTTCGTTTGATTGCGCCCAAACGAGCGATTTTGGCGCGCGACATTGATTTCAACTTCCGTTCGCAGCCCGACACCACCACGCTACAAGCCTATTCTGGTGACATGCTTCTCGACTTCTCCGCTCGAGGAGGCTTAGAGCAGATAGGCAAAAAGGGAGCTGAGTTGGCGAAGGTAGCGCAAGCTCAGTTGAAGCATCAACATATCGATCAAATCGCTCTGAGAAAGCACTTGCCCAATATGTCCCTCCACATGGTGGGAGCGCACAATAACATCATCAGCAACCTCTTGCGCTATCTGCAATACGAGGTTACCTCCTTCAAAATCCATCTCGATGCCAATGCACGCGAAGGGTTGAATGGTTCGCTTGCTGTGGGACAACTCAAACATGGTGCCCTCGTCATCGACACCATCCACGGAAAGTTGGAGCATGTGGACGACCGTTTGCAATTCTCCGCAATGGTCCACAACGACAAGCGCAAGAACCCCAATCCTTTCACTGCCACCCTGCGAAGCGGACTTTTGGAGCATGGTGTGAAAGCCGAGGTAGCTTTCGTCGATGCTACCAACAAGACCGGACTCCAGATTGGTGCTGAGGTGGAAATGGCACAAGGGGGCATGCGCTTCCATCTCACACCCGAAAAAGCCATTGTAGCCTATCGAGAGTTCACCATCAATCCCGACAACTTTGTGTTCTGGGGCGATGATCGTCGCTTGAAAGCCAATGTTCATTTGTTAGCAGACGATGGCACTGCTTTGATGCTCCGTGCCGAAGAGCCCGACAGCCTTTATAATAATGACATCGCGATAGAAATCAATCGTTTGAATCTCGGTGAGTTGGCAAATGTAGTGCCCTATCTCCCACCCATCGGAGGGGTGCTCAATGCCGATTTCCACCTCGTTGAGCAAGACCGCGTGTTCTCTGCTGTTGGTACAGCCGAAGCGCGTAAGTTTGCTTACCAAGGTGTGGAGATGGGTGATTTAGGTGGGGAAATCTCCTACCAACCCACCCCAGAAGGCAACCACAAAGCCGATGCCTTCATCACGTTCAATGGCTCAGAAGTGGCTGAGGCATCCGGCACTTATTATGCGAAAGGCGAAGGATCATTTGCGGGTGATGTCAAACTCAAATCTTTGCCCATGAGCATGATGGATGCTTTCCTAGAAGGCACGCAGACCAAGATGAAAGGAGCCCTCAATGGAGAACTATCTATCGTGGGAACGGCTGAAAAACCCGTCATCAATGGTGCCCTCTCCTTCGACAAAGCTCATCTTTATAGCAATGTCTATGGCGTAGATTTGACATTCGCTGCCGACACCGTCCAGATTCACAACTCCGTGGTGAAACTCCAAGACTTTGCCCTCACCACTGCCGATGGTAGTCCGCTGAAAATGTCGGGAATCCTCAATCTCGAACATCCCGATGCGGCATATCTCAACATCGACATGATCGCGAAAAACTTCCCCGTCATCGACACGAAGCGCAATCGCGAATCCTTGGTTTATGGCAAGGTGCTCACCAATTTTGCTGCCAACATCCAAGGCACACCCTCCAAGATGACCGTGCGCGGTTTGCTCACCGTCTTGGACAAGACCGATGTCACCTATCTCTTCACCAATTCTCCGCTCAGCAGTGGAAACGACTTGTCCGATTTGGTCACCTTCACCGACTTCTCCGACACTCTTGCTGCCGTTGTGCCCGAGGAGAAAGCCTCCTCTTCGAGCATGGACATAGCCCTCACCATTCGCCTGCGACAAGGGGCGCGTTTCCAGTGCTTCCTCACCCCCAATGGCGAAAGTTATGTCGATGTTTCTGGTGAAGGAAATCTAGATTTGCGCATGCCTCCCGAAGGCGAAATGCGACTCACGGGACGTCTCACGCTCAACGAGGGTAAGATGAACTACGAACTCCCCGTCATTCCGCTCCGCACCTTCACGCTGGCTTCAGGCTCTTACGTCGAGTTCACTGGAGCCATGATGAATCCCACGCTCAACATCACTGCCACCGAGCACGTGAAGAGCATTGTCACCGAAAACGACAATCAGCGTGCGGTCAACTTTGAAGCTGGTGTCAAGATTTCACGCACCCTCGAAGACATGGGACTAGAGTTTATCATCGAAGCACCCGAAGATTTGACCATCAAAAATCAGTTGGCGTCAATGAGCACCGAGGAGCGTGGCAAAGCCGCTGTAGCCTTGCTCGCCACAGGCATGTACATCACCGACGACAATTTGTCCACTGGTGGTTTCAAGGCATCCAATGCGCTCAATGCTTTCTTGCAAAGCGAAATACAAAACATTGCCGGTAAGGCGCTTTCAACTATTGATATGTCGTTCGGCATGGAAAATGGTGTCAGCTCTTCTGGCGCTTCCACCACAGACTATTCGTTCCAGTTCTCCAAGCGTTTCTTGAACAATCGTATGCGCGTGGTCATCGGCGGAAAAGTTTCCTCGGGAGCTGATCAAGTGACCACTGCCGAATCGGTGATTGACAACATCTCCTTGGAATATCGTCTTGACCCCAACAGCACACGCTATGTGCGTCTCTTCTACGACCGCAATAGCCGCGATCCCCTCGAAGGACAACTCATGAAGACGGGGGTTGGTCTTGTCATGCGTCGTAAGTCCAACAGACTCATCGACCTCTTCCTCTTCAAGCCACGCAAGTCATCCAAACCTGCGAAGCCGCAAAACACCTCGGCACAATAAGGAACCGTCATATCCTCCTTATCTATTCTCATTCTCATCGAAAACTCTTGCTCACGATGCGCACATCACAGCTATATTCTCTTCTCCACCGCCTGACGCGCCCCATGAGGGTAGTTTGGTCAACCTCAGCCCTACTGCTTTGTGCAGTGATGTTGGTGCAGGCATGTTCCACCACCGACAAGATTCCAGAGGGGGAACAACTCTACACCGGCATCAAAAGTATCACCTACGATCTCCCTACGGCAAAACCCAAACAACGCCGCAACTCCAAGGCGGCAGCCGACAGTGCTGGGGTCATCACTTCTATTGCCAATGCAGTGGAAGCCATAGACCGTGCTGTCAATGGAGGACAGAAGCATTCAGTCTCTATGGCAGAGTTGGAAAAACGCGACCCCAGTAGTCTGACCACTGCCGAGCGCAAAATGATAGAGCATAAGGAAGCAGACGCCAAGGCAAATCTCGCTGCTATGCGCACCGAAGTCGAAGCAGTGTTGGCTTATCCTCCCAATGGCGCGCTCTTCGGATCGTCCACCTACACCAGTCCTTGGAAACCTGGATTGTGGACCTACAACACCTTTGCTGATTCCAAAACACTTGTGGGGAAATGGTTGTTCAAGGCATTTGCAGAACCACCAGTGCTCATTTCTTCCGTAGCCCCTCAGATGCGTACGAAAGTGGCTACCACTACACTGCGCAACTATGGTTATCTGCGTGGAAAGGTGGACTTTGATGTGCTCACCAGTAGCCATCCGCTCAAAGCCAAACTAGACTATACGGTCACTCCAGGGTTACTTTTCTATCTCGACTCCATCGAATATCGTCATTTCGATCCCGTAGCCGACTCGCTGTTGGCACGCACTCGCCAGAAGTCGCTTTTGCGTCGAGGAGCCCCCTTCAGCACGGCAAATCTTACGGGCGAACAATCTCGCATCGAAGCCTTGATGCGCAACAATGGCTATTATTTCTACACCGCTGCCACGACTACCTTTCAAGCCGACACTTTGCGTCAAACAGGATATGTGGACTTGCGAGTGCAACCTAATCCCCAACGTGCTGCCAACACGCGTCGTCCTTGGCACATGGGACACACCTATGTCATCATTCGCGACAATCAAGACACTCCCCTCACTGGGAGATTAGAACGCTCTGGTTACACCTATTTCTTCCCTGGGCAAAAGATTCCTTTGCGCTCTGGCTTGTGGCGCCGTTCCATCGCCCACATCGAAGGAGAACGCTTTGCCCTCTACGATCAGAAGGCAACGCAGGAGCAACTCTATGCGTTGGGACTCTTCTCTTCGCTCGACATCGAATATTATCCACGCTACACCACTGCCACCTGCGATACCCTCGACATGCGCATCAATGCCACATTGGGCTATCCCTTTGAGTCGGGGTTGGAGATGAATACCACGCTCAAGAGTAACGACCAGTTCGGTCCTGGTGTGAGCTATGAACTTTCACGTCACAATGCTTTTCGTGGTGGCGAAACCGTGGCTTGGAAAGCCTTCGGTAGTTATGAATGGCAAATCGGGAAAGGCGCTTCGAGCAACAACAATAGTTTTGAATTGGGCACACAACTGAGCTTCAAATTCCCTCGTCTCATGATGCCTTGGTTCAATCCTGCTGCCATGGGACGCAGAGCGCGCCGCCAACTCAAATTGGCGCGTCTCGAGGCTATGGCACATGGACTGGCTGCTCCTTTGCGCCTTGTCGATGTGAAGCCACTCAACGGAACCACTACCTTTGCCCTCAATGCCGATTGGCGCAATCGTTCTGGTTTCTTCCAATTCATCACCTTTGGAGGAAACATGATGTACAAATGGTCGCGATCTGCCAATATCCGTCACGAACTTTCGCCCCTCACCATCGAATACAACAGTATCGTGAGCAAGACGACCGTGTTCGACTCCATCACGCGCGCCAACCC
>JABZGM010000240.1 GCA_015259235.1 Alloprevotella sp.
GCAAAGAAGTTATGTCGCCCACCTTAGCCCGAGAACTCTTAGGCGATGCCGTCTTGATAGGGCGCACCTGCAACACGCAAGCCGATTTGCAAGCTGCTCTCCGTGAACCCATAGACTATGTGGGCGTAGGTCCCTATCGTTTCACACAGACCAAGGAGCGTTTAGCCCCCATCCTTGGCATCGAAGGCTATCGCGATTTGCACTTAGCGGACTATCCCCTGCCTGCCTATGCGATTGGCGGCATTCGTCCCGACGAAGCCCCACTGTTTGATGCGTTAGGCATCTACGGTATTGCCATGAGCGGAGCATTAATTCGCGCCATTTCCTCTGCAAACACCCCCTCCTTATCATCCTCTCTTCCCTTCTCCTCTTCCATACTTCAATAAATCTCAAAACTATGTTGACCATTGCCGACAAAACCTTCACTTCTCGTCTTTTCCTCGGTACGGGAAAATTCTCTTCCTCTTCTCTCATGGCATCTGCCGCCAAAGCCTCGGGCTCAGAGTTAGTGACCGTAGCCCTCAAGCGCGTGGAACTTTCCGCCAGCACCGCTGACGACATGATTGCACCCTTGCTAAAACAAAACCTCAATCTCTTGCCCAACACCAGTGGCGCGCGCACGGCAGAAGAAGCCATCCTTGCCGCAGAATTGAGTAGAGAAGCCTTGCAAACCAACTGGTTGAAGCTCGAAATTCATCCCGATCCGCGCTATCTCATGCCCGACCCCATCGAGACACTCAAAGCCGCAGAAGCCTTGGTGAAGCGTGGTTTTGTGGTGTTGCCTTATGTGCAAGCCGATCCCGTGCTCTGCAAGCGTCTTGAAGAAGTGGGTTGCGCCACTGTCATGCCCCTTGCTGCCCCCATAGGCAGCAACCGCGGACTCGACACGCGCGCCATGCTCCGCATCATCATAGCCGAAAGCAACATTCCCGTGGTGGTAGATGCAGGATTGGGAAGTCCCAGTCACGCAGCGGAGTGCATGGAGATGGGAGCCGACGCTGTGTTGGTGAATACCGCCATAGCCGTGGCGCGTGATCCTGAGCGAATGGCGCGCGCTTTTCGTCTTGGTGTAGAAGCTGGACGCGAAGCCTATCTCGCCAAACTTGCTCCTCAACGTGCAGAAGCCCAAGCCTCTTCACCGTTCACCGCTTTTCTTTTCGACTAAAATCTTACTCAGATGAACTACAACACGGCTTATGATTTCTTACGTCAATTCGATTTTGAAGAGGTAAGACGCAACATTTATGCGCAAACATCTGCCGATGTGGAACGTGCGTTGAGCAACGAGCACCGCGATGTCGAAGATTTCTTTGCGCTCATTTCGCCTGCTGCGGAATCCTATCTCGAACCGATGGCGCAAGAAGCGCACCGACTCACCCTCGAACGCTTTGGTCGCACCATGCAACTCTATCTTCCGCTCTATCTTTCCAACATCTGTTCCAACAGTTGCGTGTATTGTGGATTCAGCAAGGAACACAAAATTCATCGTCGTCGATTGACACTGGCAGAAATTGATCGCGAAGTAGAAGCCATTCAGCAACTCGGCTTTCGCCATCTTTTGTTGGTGAGTGGAGAAGACCATAGCCGGCGTTCGTGGGAGTATTATCTCGAAGTGGTCAAACATTTGCGAGCATATTTCGCGCAACTTTCTCTCGAGGTGCAACCGCTCGACACCGAACAATATGCAGCTCTTGGAGCAGCCGGCATCAGCAATGTCTGTGTTTATCAAGAAACCTACCACGAAGCGCGTTATCCACAATATCATCCTGCTGGAAAAAAGTCCGATTTTCGCTATCGTCTCGAAACACCCGACCGCATCGCACAAGCCGGCATCGAAAAAATAGGAATTGGTGCGTTGCTCGGTCTTGAGGATTGGCGCGCAGACAGTGCGTTCACGGCATTGCATCTCAGCTATCTCAAACGCCGCTATCGACAAGCGCGCTATTCCGTTTCTCTTCCGCGCCTGCGTCCTGCTGTGGGAGGCTACAATCCCGCTTGCCCCATCGACGACAAAGGAATGCTTCAACTCATTTTGGCTTTTCGCCTGCTCGATCAGCATCTCGAAATCTCCCTCTCCACTCGTGAGTCGGAAGCCTTTCGCAACAATGTACTCACATTAGGCATCACCAGCATGAGTGCCGGCAGCCACACCGAACCTGGAGGATATGCCGAAGAACATGAGGAGTTGGAACAATTCACCATCAACGACAGTCGCAGTCCCGAAGCATTTGCGCAATACCTTCGCTCTGTGGGCTACGAACCAGTGTGGAAAGACTGGGATGGATGGTTATGAGGCATCTTGTGAAGTACCCTGCAAAGGCAAAGAAATCTATGTTACAAACTGCGCCTCCATCAAAGTAGAATCTGTTCAGAATCTACTGATCCACTTGGATGCTAAAACTGCCCTTTTTTATGATGTCAAATGATTTTAGAGAACGCTATCAGCGTCAGTTGCTCCTTCCTGAAGTGGGAGAAAAAGGTCAATTCCTTCTCGCTCAAAAGCGCGTTGTGGTGGTCGGTGCTGGCGGACTAGGTTGCACACTCTTGCCCCTCTTGGTGGGAAGTGGAGTGGGGCATCTGGTGATTTGCGACAACGATGTCGTTTCGCTCAGCAATCTCCCTCGACAAACGCTCTACACCGTGTCGCAAATAGGCCAAAGTAAAGCGCAACTTGCTGCAGAACATCTGCGCGCTAGCAATCCCGATTGCGACGTTAAGGTCTACACCGAACGATTGGTGGAGCAGAATGCTGCGCAAATACTAGACAACTGTGATTTAATTGTGGATGCCACCGACAATGAGTCCACCCGACGCTTGCTCGATCGCTATGTCCAAGCACATTCCACACCGTGGCTCTACATCTCTGTGGAAGGTTGGCAAGGACAAATCGCACTTTTCGATGCACAGCATCCCACTTATGGCGATTTATTTCCTGTTGATGACAATGAAGTGACGGCAGTAGACAAGACAGATTTGTGCAGCGCACCTATTCCTGTGATGACCACCACACCAGCTTTGCTGGGGGTGTTGGCTGCCACAGAAGCGGTCAAGTACTTGTTGGCACTTCCCAC
>JABZGM010000241.1:0-1711 GCA_015259235.1 Alloprevotella sp.
GAAATGACAAGCGTAGCCGCAACCTTGTAAACCCCAACCCTTAACCTTTTTGTTTCTATGAACAAACATTCCCTCAGTTTCCAAACCCTTCAACTTCGCAACCGCCGCGAAGAAATCAAGAATCGCATTGGCGAAATCGCCGAAGCTCTCAAACAAGAGCAGCGCGCGCGCAACGAAGCCGAAAACAAAGAGTATGCCGAACTCTGCCGCGAACTCGACACCATCGAGATGGAAATCCGCGCGCTCAGTCTTTCACAGCCCGAATCCCTCCGCGCTCAGTCGCTCGCAGAAGCCGACCGCATTGTGCGCGAAAACATGAACGCAGGCAAACCCACCACCGTGGAAGTGTTCCGTGACGTGATGATGGTGACAGACGCGCAAAAGGGCGGCATCGTTCCCCTCAACATTCAAGACATTCTGCGCCCCCTTCAAGCAGGCTTGATTTTCGACAAAGTCGGGTTGGAGATGAAAACAGGACTTTCGGGCGAATACATTTGGCCTGTCTATGAAGCCATTGAAGCGCAAATCGCAGGCGAAGACGTTGCCCTCACCGACCAAAAAATCACCCTCAGCCAACTCAAGGCAAACCCCGACCGCCTTGGTCTTACGGTTCCCGTGACGCGTCAGAGCATCGTGCAAAGCAACGGCATTGTGGAAGCCATCATAAAAGAAGCCATTCCAGCCGCCATCGCCCTCACGCTCAACAAGGCAATGTTCAGCCCCACCAAGATAGGCACAGCCGTCAATCTTGTAGGACCTTTTGTTGCCCTCAAAGACGCACCCACCAAGACGCTCACCGCTGCCACCACCTTGCGCGACCTCGCGCTGCTCAAAGCAAAGGTTCTCGCTTCTGGTGTGAACAGTGATTCTCTCTGTTGGGTCATGACCGAAGCACAAAAAGCCATTCTCGAGACTACTCCCGTCGATGCAGGTAGCGGTCGCATGGTGTGCGAAGCCGACAAAATCGCAGGTTATCCCGTGTTTTGCACCCCCTACATCACCGAAGACTTCATCGGTCTTGGCGCGTGGCGTTATGAACCTTGTGGGCAGTTTGGCGATTTCTCCTTCATTATCGACCCCTTCACTGGTGCAACGCGTGATGAAGTGCGCTTCACACTCAACACCATGTTCGGCTTTAAGACCTTGCGCCCCGAAGCCTTTGCCCTCCTCAAAGTGAAGAACGTCTAACCCCTTCTCTCCTTTCTTATGCTCACTGACTTTGCCCTCTTCAAACAACACGTCCGTGCCGACGATTTCGACGACGATGACGCCTATCTTCGCCACCTCCTAGAAGCAGCCGAAGAAGCCGTGGTGCGCGCCACCAACCGCACCGCTGCCGAACTCGTGGCACGTGGAGGGGGGCAACTGCCTCGCGCCTTGTCCGTGGCGGCTTTCTCTCTAGCTGCCCACTGGTACAACCAGCGCGAAGCAGTAGCCAGTGTGCAAATGGTGGAAGTGCCTGCCACTCTCACCGCTCTCATCAGACCACACCAACGCCTATGCTCGCAGGACGAATGACCACGCGGCTCACCCTTCTAAAGCCGCAGCGCGTGGTGGACAAATTTGGCTCGGAGCGCGTGGACTACAACGCCACCCGACGCATCCACGCCGAACGCGTCAAGCACGCAGCACGAAACCACGACGAAGTGGGCGAACATTTCCCCAACCACTCCGTGGAGTTCCACATCAGAATCCAGCACCCCGTGCAAGA
>JABZGM010000241.1:1721-3065 GCA_015259235.1 Alloprevotella sp.
CGCGTGAGTGGGGCGGACATCTCTACACCATCACCGCCATCATCCCCAACAAGCCGCGCGGACTGCAAACCCTCATTTGTGAACGTGTAAACGAATAAGCCCCCGATGATTTCCCTCAGACTTGACGACCGCGAATTGCTCTACATTTGGGCACAGCTCTCCGAGCGCGACCGAATGAAAGCCTTGCGCAATCCCACCCGACGCGCTGCCAACGCTGTGCGCCGCGCCGCGCAAAACTCCATCAAGTCTGCCGGCATCCACAACGCGGCAGCCATAGCGCGCACCGTGCGCATTGCCCATTTCAAAAAAATGCTAGGTTTCAAGGTTGCCCTGCGCAACCGCGGACAAAAGGCAATGGCTTGAACGACTAGGAAAATGAACCCTCCCTCTCTCTCTTCCCTCAGTGCGGGCATCATCGTCCGCCAACTCCTCACCCAAAACCCCGAAGTGCAGCGCATCACGCACCGCATTTTCCCCATCGTGATAGACGAAGCGGTACTCCCCTATGTGGTCTATCGCCGCGCCGCGCTCGAAACGCAGCCCACCAAAAGCCTACAAAGTGCCGACACCGTCACCATCGAAGTGGCGTGCTATGCTGCCACCTATGGCGAAAGTGTGGACCTCGCCGAAGCCGTGCGCCACGCCCTCGACCACCAGCAAGCCACCAGCCCCGAAGGACTGCACTTGCGCGCCTGCATCCTCGACGATGCCGAAGAATTGTGGGACAGCGAAGCCTTCGGGCAACTCCTCACCTTCCGCGCCAAGGTCTGAACCCTAGGCGCAAACCTCTTTTTTTAACCTTAAACCCTTTTTCTCTCTATGGCACAAACAGGCTATTTCAACGGCTCAGACATGTTGCTCTATGTGGCAGGCAAACCAGTGGGACACTGCACCAGCCACACCACCGATTTCACCACCGAAACCAAGGAGCGCGCGGTAAAACCCATTGCATCCCAGGGCAAGGGGCAAAGCAAATGGAAAGATGCCAGCGTGTCGGGCTTGGCTATCAGCATCTCCGCCGATGGCTTGGTGAACTATGACGAAACCGAAAACGGCTATGCCGAACTCCTCAAAGCTTATGCCGCCGCAATGCCGGTGGAAGTGAAGTGCATGGAGCGCGGCAAAGAAGAGCCCTACTTGTCGGGCATGTTTGTCATCGACTCCCTCAAACGCGTAGACGGCGCAGGCGATGATGCCACCTACAGCATCTCACTCAAAAACGCAGGCGCGCCCACCGTGCTTGATGGCGCAAAAGTCATCTCCAAAGACTAACCCCCACCGCTCACCCCCTTCCCCCTCTCTCCACACACGGCACGACCGCGAGGGGATGCGTGGAGAGCGTGC
>JABZGM010000242.1 GCA_015259235.1 Alloprevotella sp.
ACCTATCTTCACCAGCGAATATAAGAACTTCCGCGCAAACATCCAAACTTTTTCATTGTTTTTTCTTCAAATCTTGTATTTCGCTAGCTGCAGCTTCATTTGCGCTGTCGCGGATGCGCTTGCGCATATTGCTGTTGCAGTTCTGCTAAAGTGGTATGCGTGTAGATAGCCGTCGTGGCAACACTCTCATGCCCAAGTAATTGTTGTATGGCTTCCAAGCGGGCTCCATTGGCGAGCATGGCTGTTGCAAAACTATGTCGCAGCACGTGTGGTGTCTTCTTAGTTTGAGTAGTCACAGCAGAAAGTGTTTGATGCACCATCTTTCGCAGCGCCGCATAAGTATAAGCGCGTCCCTGCGGATTAAGAAACAACTGCGGCGCATGTGGGGTATCAGCAAAATAAGCTGTGCGCTCCTCCAGATATAGTTCTAGCGTTTCTCTGAGTTCATCACCGAAGGGCACAATACGCTGCTTATTCCCCTTTCCCGTTACACGAAGTTGCTTTTGCAATAAATCCAAGTCTGACGGACAAAGTGCTAATAATTCTGCTGCACGCAATCCAGTGTGATAGAGCAACAAAAGCAACGTGCGGTCACGATAGCCCATATAATCATCAGAAAAGGGATAATACTCAAACAAACGATCCATTTCACTCTCTCGAATGAAGGTTGGCAATCGTTTTCCTTTTTTCATATTGCTCACCAACCGCGCCGGATCCACCTCTACGCGCTCTTCTCGCAATAAATACTTGAAAAAGGATCGCAAAGCGGAGAGGGATTTATTGATGGTATTAGTGGAATACTTTCGTTCTGCCATATTCCCCACCCAATGTCGCACATGCTCCGTCTTCACCGCTTGCCAACTCGCTACGGGAGCAAAAGCACACAAAAAATGATAGGCATCGTTCAAGGCTATCTCATAAGTGACAAGTGTGCGAGGGGAGCAACCTCGTTGTGCCTGCATATAGTGGAGAAAATCGCTCATCCACTGTTGCATCTCATTGATTTCCGTCATAGCGTTTAGCATATTGGGAATAAAAAGAAGAAACGCGTTATCTCCCAAACAGAGACAACGCGTATTTTCAATGGAGCAGGAGAGGATTAGTCCTCGTTGCGGTGCAATTGTTGCACATAAACTGCATGTTCCATAGCCAAACGCTTACGTACGCTGGGCTTGTCGAACTGCTGACGACGACGGAGTTCCTTGATCACTCCAGTTCTTTCAAACTTTCTCTTAAACTTTTTGAGGGCGCGTTCAATGTTTTCGCCTTCCTTAACGGGTACTACAATCATTGTTGTGGTGTATTATTGTTATTGATTTTGTGATTCGCACAAGTTACGGGGTGCAAATGTACAGATAATTTCTGAGTTACAAGACTTTCTTGCAGTAGTTTTTACGACTTTAGCTCAGAATTGACCAATTTTGCTCGTATCACACGGCAAAACTAAACGAAAAACGTAATATAATGTAGTGATTGTAATGATGGGAAGTTTTTCTCATGCGATGGGACACCAAAATGGATATAAACTCCACTACGACTACCCTTTAGGTGAGAAGAAACTTCTGTTAGGAACGAACCCTCCTTTCTATATCGCTAAGTCCGCTAATTGCGAAACTCAGTTAGAAGTTGCTGATAAATTATTGAACGATGCGACGAGCACCGACATAGCGGCGACTGTAGTACGCATCTGTAGAAGAATCGACTTTGATTCCCGATGAGATGCTGGCATGAATAAACTTGAAACTACCAGCTTCACGGTCCACCTCAGTAACAATGCCCACGTGACCTACGCCACCACGAGCGCCTCGACCGCCAAAGAAGACCAAATCGCCCTTGCGAAGCTCGCTTACCACAGCGATGGGCTGTCCTTCAGTGAACTGACTACGCGAAGAACGCGTAAGACTAAGGTTGTTTTGCTTATAGACAAAACTTGTAAAACCGCTGCAATCAAAGCCATCAGGACCACTTTGTCCGCTGCGATAGCGTACGCCTAGATAGCTGTAGGCAGTATTGAGCAATCGATCTACAATGCCTTGAGCGTTGCTTGACCTCGCGTCGTTAGCAGGCTCAGCAGCAGCGAGGTTTTCTTTGCGGAAATGCTGAATAGCATTGGAAAGATCAATGACGCTTTGACGGGGACTGGCTTTTTCCATACGAGCTTGCAGGGGCAAAGTATCGCCAGCCACTACCGCTTGGTAGTCTGCAACGTCTTGTTCATATTTTGCTTGAACGCCATTGATTTGCGAAGATGCCAACCATCCGGTGAGCACCACTGCAATCGTGGCGATAATATGTTTTGACTTCACTGTGTTCCTTTCTTTTTTGGGGTTACACATACGTTCGCAGGTTCCTAAGAGCAAAGCCTCCATGACGTCCTATCATTAGGAGGATTGAAGGTCAGAAAACGAAGTTATCCACACGAACGGCGCAAATATACTCATTTTTGACGACTTGACCAAGCAATTCGAAGGTAATCTCCAACTTTTTGAACGAAAGACGACAAAAAGTAAGGACTACTGTGCAGTTTACTTTCTATCTGGTGGTGAGAAATACTGCGGAGGTTTCCTATAAAACAAAGGACTTTTGCAAAAAAACGTGGGAGAAAATCTGAAAAAACTCCGACGTTTTAGAAAAAACGTCGGAGTTTTTCATTATTCTCTCTGCTTGATTTAGTACTCTGCATGTTACACTCAGTAATCTCTACTTGCAGTCGGGATGCAACAACGAAGATGATAAGAAAAAGGATGCATCAAAATCCTATGTCTAAATTGCAACCTCTAGTAACAAACTCCAGCGCCGAAATCCCTCACGCGCGTGCGCGGCATACGCGCGCACTACAGAGATTTTGCACTTTTTGCTTTCACAACCTTCACAAATTAGCTTATAGCACACTATATATCAACAAGATGCAAGGGTATTAGGAACGCGGTTCGTAAATCCTACTAAGATGCCCCAATAATAGTCCAGAAAACAGACAAAAAACGACCTCCCAAAAAGTGGGAGAAATTCTCTTATTTTTAAGAAAACGCAATGTGCATTGGTGAAGGTTGTGAAAGCAAAAAGT
>JABZGM010000243.1 GCA_015259235.1 Alloprevotella sp.
GAACCAAGCCGTGGAGATGGGACGAAACTGCGCTTTCTTGATACGCTCCCAGAGTTCGGGATGCTCCTTGCGAAGTTGTGGTGAAGCATAGACGAAGAAGGGAACGTCAATAGAGGGATGGTCTACATTTGTGCCGTGACCAAAGAATCCGCGCTGCTGTGGTTCGTCAATCATATCGCCGTGGTCAGAGAAATAAAAGACCAATGCACGCTGGGAAGAGTAGTGCTTTATCATCTTTTCGAGCAAACTATCGGTGTAGCGCAAGGTGTTGAGATAAGCCGCTTTCTGACTTTTCGCATCATCCGTGAGACACTCCTTCATATCCTTGGCTTTGAAAAAGTCGAACGCTGGAGGATAGCGCTCCGAATAGTTTTGATGACTACCCATGAGGTGCACCATCGTAAAAACATTATTCTTGTTGTTTACATGAGTGGCATGTTGGGAGTCGTAACGATGAAGAGCGGGCAATAGTGCTTCATCATAAGCCATTGCTGAGAGGGAGGAATCCTTGATTTTGTAAAGGCTCGTATATCTATGTGTCTTGTAGAGTTTATGAGCTGAATTAGCAAACAAACGTTCTATAGCATACATGTTTTGTGGATTCTGCTGAGTAATCCATTGCGTATAGTAACCAGCGTGCGCTAGAACATTCGTGAGGTCAGGATAGTTGTACCATGCTTTGTTTGGGGTGTTGTTCCAAAAGGTGAAAATTCTCTGACTAGACATGATGGTATTCGGACCAGAACTACAGACATCGTTGAATAGCACAACTTCGTTACCATTCTTGCTGATAGAATCAAGCCAAGGAGTAGTAGGACGTTCGTATCCATAGGCTGACATCAAATCGGCTCGTGCTGATTCTCCTAGGATTACCACTACTTTCAAAGGAGCACCAAGAGTGGATTGGTGCGTCAATCCTTTGAAATGCTCGGGTGATTTCATCTCAAGCAAATGCTTGCTAAGATCTTGTCTGTCTCTGAGTACTGCGTAAGTAGTCCAGTAGAATCGGTCTATCGAGGTGGAATAAGGTTGATTCTCTTCAAAGTTTCTGGATAAACCTCTGTAGCTTTGCAATAGTGCGATGCAACTCCATGTGAACACACTTACAACAATCAACGACCTTGAAGGCTGCAAAAGCCAACGAAGGCTACGGTGGTTTTGGTATTTGCGTAATAACTTAAACGCGAATAGAAAAGTGGCGAATAGACCAAGAAGAGCAGTTGGAATCATCAAGAGCAGACGAAATCCTAAGGACGTTATAAATTCCCATGCTTCTTGGGGATTACTAGCAAGGATGCTCTGGCTAATGTCGTAGATGTAGCTTCTATGGAAGTAAAATAGCAGTGCGCAATCCAGAAAATATGGAATAAAGATGGTGGCTGTCTCAATGATGAGTAGGATGGGAGCTATTTTTCTCCAAGAAATAGACCTATAGATGAAGGAAAAAACGAAATGAGCCCCAAGAAAATAGAGAGTTTGCAGAAGGGGTGCCAAAAAGAGGTTGTAGCCACTGAGCTCGTTATTCTCAATGGCTATATGAATAATCCAGATACTAACGAATACTGAGAGAATACTTCCTAATATAAGCAAGAAGAGTTGATAAGTATTCTGTTTCAGTTTTGTTTGTAAACTCATACCTGTGTCTGTGTCATGAAAACCTCATTTTCTAACCGATCTCGAGCAAAGCGCGACTACTGAGTCCTTCTTTATCCAAATATCCCTCACTTGCTGTGGAGTGTAGCAGCGAGTGAGGGAGATGTGGTGAAAAAGGTTAGACCATTTCCCCCTCAGCGTCGTAGTCGTAGAAGAGGAAATCGTTGTAAGGATATTTCTGAACATGGATTTCACGCACACGCTTGTAGAAGAGGTCGCGCAATTCGTCGATGTTTTCGCGCTCGCGTGCCGAGATGAAAATCACATCCAAGGGAGCAGTGCCCTGTTGGTCGGTCATGTTTTCGCCCGTGCCTTGCGTGCGCCCCATCCAGGTCTGCATGAGTTCGGGGAGCGTCACGTTTTCTTTCGTGGCAGGCGTCAAATCGTTAGGATCTTTAGGCGTGCAAGTGTAAGCATCCATCTTGTTGAACACCAAGATTTGTGGCTTATCGGCGCATCCCAAGTCGCAGAGGGTGCGATTCACCACTTGAAGTTGTTCTTCAAAATCAGGGTGACTCACATCCACCACATGGACGAGCAAGTCAGCTTCGCGCGTTTCGTCGAGCGTAGACTTGAAGGAGTCCACCAAGTCAGTGGGGAGTTTGCGGATGAATCCCACGGTGTCTGCCAAGAGGAAAGGGAGATTGTGCACAATCACCTTGCGCACCGTAGTGTCGAGGGTCGCAAAGAGCTTGTTTTCGGCAAAGACTTCACTCTTAGAAAGCAGGTTGAGGAGAGTGGATTTTCCCACATTGGTGTATCCCACAAGTGCCACACGCACCATCTTTCCGCGGTTTTGTCGTTGCGTTGTCTTTTGTCGGTCGATGTCTGCCAAACGTTCTTTGAGGAGCGACATACGGTTGAGGATGATGCGTCGGTCCATTTCGAGCTGTGTTTCACCCGGACCACGCAAACCCACGCTACCTCCTTTACCACCACCGGCACCACCACCTTGACGTTCCAAGTGCGTCCAAAGGCGTTGCAGACGAGGAAGCATGTAGCGATATTGCGCCAGTTCGACTTGCGTTTTCGCATTAGCCGTTTGTGCGCGCATGGCAAAGATATCTAGGATGAGCGAGGTGCGGTCGAGAATCTTCACTTGCAGCACTGCCTCGATGTTGCGCAGTTGTTTTGCTGAGAGTTCGTCGTCGAAAATCACCATACCTACGGGGCGTGGCTTCTCCACATCAGCGGGCCAGAGAGGGTCTTCTTCGGCTTCTTCAGCCGCTTTTTCGCAATCCTCGATGTAGGCACGGATTTCTTCCAGTTTACCCTTGCCCACATAGGTCACCGAGCTCGGACCATCCACACGCTGTGTGAAGCGATGCACCGTCTCCGCTCCAGCCGTCTCCGCCAGAAAAGCCAGTTCATCGAGATACTC
>JABZGM010000244.1 GCA_015259235.1 Alloprevotella sp.
TCCGTATGCGCGAATTTGAACAAATGGAGATGCAGTTCTTCGTGAAGCCAGGCACCGAACTCGAATGGTTCAGCAAGTGGAAGGAAACGCGCATGGCTTGGCACCAAGCTCTCGGTTTTGGCGCAGAAAACTATCGTTTCCACGACCACGAGAAGCTCGCTCACTATGCTAACGCAGCAAGTGACGTAGAGTTTAAGATGCCTTTCGGTTTCAAAGAAGTGGAAGGTATTCACTCTCGCACCAACTTCGACCTCTCGCAGCATGCCCAATTCAGCGGAAAGAAGATTGAATATTTCGATCCTGAACTGAACGAAAGCTACACCCCCTATGTCATCGAGACTTCTATCGGTGTAGACCGCATGTTCCTCAGTGTGATGAGCCATGCCTACGAAGAAGAACAGCTCGAAGGTGGTGATAGCCGCGTGGTGCTCCGCTTGCCTGCTGCCCTTGCTCCTGTGAAGTTGGCAATCTTCCCCTTGGTGAAGAAAGATGGACTCCCCGAGAAGGCGCACGAAATCATGAACGAATTGCGTTTCCACTTCAAGTGTGCCTACGAAGAAAAGGATTCTATCGGTAAGCGTTATCGCCGTCACGATGCCATCGGTACGCCCTTCTGCATCACTGTGGACCACGAAACCCTCAATGACGGTTGCGTGACGATTCGTGAACGCGACACTATGAAGCAAGAACGTGTGAAGATTGAAGATCTTCGTGCTTTGATCGAGGATAAGGTGTCCATCACTTCTTTGCTCAAGAAACTTAAATAATCTCCCGTTGTCCCCACCTTGTCTGATGCGGCAGGGTGGGCGCAACGCTGTTTGTCAAAGATTTCTATGAATCGCGCAAATCTCTCTACTCTTATGTCGGCTTTTCGTGCTGAATATACGGGACGTTGGAGCTTATTGACTCAAACTTTCCGTGCTTGTTTTGTGCTCCTCCTTGTGGGCTGCGGTTGGACTGTGACTGCTTGTTCTAGCGATGAACCCTCCGACCCCGTCTACGAAAATTGGACAGCGCGCAATGCTGCAGCTTTTTCCGATACAATGCGTGTGGCTCGCACTGCTATTGCGCAAGCTAAAGCACAATATGGTGATGCCTGGACAGAACATACCCCTTGGCGTGTGTTTGGCAACTACACGCTCGGCACGGGAGGGAAACCCACTGCCAATGATAGTTTGGTAGTGCGTGTGGTGAATAGTCAACTCTCTGCTGCTGAAGCACTCAAAGCACCTCGTCCTCTCTACACCGACACCGTGCGTGTGGCTTATATGGGACGCTTGATGCCTACTTCGGCTGACCCTGCGGGAAAACTCTTTGACTATAGCGGTCCTTCTAGACTTGAGAGCGATGTGTTCAACACCGCACTCGGCACAGCATCTAAGTTTGCTGTGAGCAACTTCGTGGTGGGCTTTACCACTGCTCTCCAGCAAATGCACGTGGGCGACCGCTGGCGCATCTTTATTCCAGCCAAATCGGGCTACGGCAATGCTGTCCAAACTTCTATTCCTGCAGGTTCGATGCTCATCTTCGACTTGCAGTTGCAGCAGTTTTGGCATCCTTAATCCAGGTTTCCTCATCGTGAATGAGCGAAACTTGTTGCAAAACGATACATCAACAACACAACTATAATATGCCACGGCACTGAGTTTGGTAACGATGATGCAAGTGGCAGAGAAGAAAGTTTTGACGCTAGCTTAATAACGCAAGAGTCTTGAGGCTTTCTTCTTGGAAAAACTAAACAGCTATACAAAAATTATGCTTGAAATACGCAATCTTCATGCTTCTGTAGAAGGTAAAGAAATCCTTCGCGGCATTAACCTCACCATCAATGACGGTGAGGTGCACGTGCTCATGGGACCTAACGGCTCTGGTAAGTCCACACTCTCTAATGTGATTGTGGGAAATCCTAAGTTTGACGTAACGGAAGGTGAAATCATCTTCAATGGTAAAAACCTTCTCGATCTTGAACCCGAGGAACGTAGTCACGAAGGTGTCTTCATGTCGTTCCAAGCTCCCATCGAAATTCCAGGTGTTTCGATGACCAACTTCATGCGCGCAGCCATCAATGCAAAGCGTGAATACTTCGGTCAAGAGCCTCTCTCTGCCTCCGATTTTCTTAAGGTGCTTCGCGAAAAGCGCAAGCTCGTGGGACTCGATGCTCACTTCATGAGCCGTGGTGTCAATGAAGGTTTCTCTGGTGGCGAACGCAAGCGCAACGAAATTTTCCAAATGGCAGTGCTCGAACCTACATTCTCCATCCTGGACGAAACGGACTCTGGTCTTGACGTTGATGCGCTCCGCATTGTGGCTGAGGGCTTCAACCAGCTCCGCAAGCCTGAGACTTCTGCGCTTGTGATTACGCACTACCAACGCATGCTCGACTATCTAAAGCCTGACTTTGTGCACGTGATTGTCAATGGTAAGGTGGTGAAAGAAGGCGATGCTTCACTCGGCTACGAAATTGAAAAGCGCGGTTTTGACTGGATCAAAGAAGAATTGGCGCAATAAGACAAAACAGGTACAGCTCTTGCCGTGCCTCATTTGTGCTGATGCCTAATAACCTAAAGTTTTTTGCTTCACACCTCAACTAATTCTTCTGATTCTTATGTCTAGTCTTCAACAATATCTCGATCTTTATCGCGATGCCCACGACCTCATCGCCCAGCATAGTTGTGCTGTGCTCAATGAGCGTCGCAAGGAGGCAGCGCAACTTTTGCAAGATCGTCAGCTCCCCAACACGAAGGTGGAGCGTTACAAATATACAAATGCTGATGCCGCCTTTGCTCCCGATTTTGGCATCAATATCAAACGTCTCTTGGGTGGTGCTCAGGCTGAAAAGCTCTGCAAATGCAGCGTTTCAGGACTCCCCACTTATGCCCTCTATGTGGTGAACGATGTGGTGATGCCGATGTCGGAGGAAGAACAACTCCCCGAAGGCGTGACTGTGCTCTCTTTTGCACAAGCTGCGGCACAATGCCCTGAGCTCCTCGATAAGTATTATCACAAGGCAGCGCAACAAGAACCTGC
>JABZGM010000245.1:0-237 GCA_015259235.1 Alloprevotella sp.
ACAACACTGCCATCCTTTCGGGCGACACCATGCTCCTTTTGGCATACAAACTCATCTCTTCCGCTGGCATTGGTCGCTGGCACGAAGCCCTGCGCCTTTTCACCAACAGTGCCATCGAGATTTGCGAAGGACAGCAATACGACGTCGATTTTGAACAAGACACTCACGTCACTGAAGCGGAATATATCGAGATGATTCGTCTCAAAACCTCTGTACTCTTGGGGTGTGCCACCAAGA
>JABZGM010000245.1:247-3021 GCA_015259235.1 Alloprevotella sp.
ATTGCGATGTGCTTTATTCATTTGCCGAGAAGGTGGGACTCGCTTTCCAACTTCAAGATGATTATCTCGATGCTTTCGGCGATCCCGCTGTGTTTGGCAAGAAAATTGGGGGTGACATCCTCTGCGGGAAAAAGACCTTCCTCGTCCACGCTGCCACTGCTCAGATGACTCCAGAGGAAGCCCAAACCTTCTTACAGAAACTCTCCACACCAGTCGGAGATGCTTCGGGTTTATATTCCACAGAGGCAGAGAAAATCAGTGACATCATGGCGGTCTACACACGCTACAACGTAGCCGAACGCTGTCAACAGCGCATCGCTGCCTATTTTGACGAAGCCGAAGGCGAACTTCCACGTCTTTCCGTTGATGCCACCCCGCTGCGCGACTATGCCTTCTCGTTGTTGAATCGCAATAAATAGCCTTCAATTTTCGGGAACTTCTCCTTACTAATCCCTTTAATACCCTAGTTATGAGAACAGTTAAAAGCCTCCTGCTCTTGTTGAGCGCACTCAGTTTTTGGGCATGTAGTGACTATGAATCCACTCATAGCGTGGCACCTATTCCCATAGATCGTGCCATCCGTACGTATTATTCTGCTCGAGAAGTGCGTGTCAAAACGCAGAATACGCAGAGCTTTCCGCTCATCTATGAAATCTCCAATTCTCTGTATTGCGATAATCCGTTTTATTCTTCAGAGGATTTATCTGGTGAGTGCAAAGAATTTGTGGTTGTAGCCTATAGCTATGGAGAGAAAGGCGCACCTATGGTTACATACGCTTTATCCAGAGTTCCCACTACTATTGTAACCAATGTGTCGCGCCTGCAATTACTTGCCGTGGCTGCTCCCAAAGATACGGTTGATGTTTCGTCGCAAGCTCGTCTTTCATTCCCCACAGCACAGGATTTTATCGCTTCTAACTATCAAAATCGTGTGGTGACAACCGTAGAGGGAAGTTTCAAAGAACTCACGCGTGAGCAATTACGATGGTTGCCCGAGTCGGAAGTGACTCGTTGCAGCTTACCTCACATCCGCAATAAAGAACTCTGGTTGAAAACGACCTTCATCGATGGTCATCAGTCGCTCACCAAAGTTGAGCTGACTCGATAAAGACCGTAGGTTGATATTGACTGTATCCAGTAATTTAATGAACTGACTATAGACCGGCTATCCAGTAAAATATGTACTTTTGCTCATGTTACTAGTTTTTTTTCAACAAGCAAAGTAACAAAAGAGGCTGAAATCCAGCAAGAGAGTTTCAGCCTTGCTTTATCACACCCAAATTTTTATGGGACAGCAATAAACAAGATAGACAGAACAACTCAAGTGCAGAAATAGCCCTCTATATAATACAAAGAGCCACGCAAACCGAAAATTTGCGTGGCTTCTTTTCTTTATCTATGAATGATTAGGCGACTATAGCAAAGAAGAACAAGAAAGTCGCTGGACATATATCTGATTTATGCTCAATCTTTTTTATTATTCTCGCATTCTAAAGTTAGAATGGAAATAGATGTTGAGATACCTGCTATCAAAGCAGAAGGTTGTTTGCCTTTTATATTTATTTGATGCTCTTGGGGAGGCGTCCCAAAAGAGAGTCCATCTTTTTTTGATATTTCATTACAGAGATGAATAAACTCTTTCCGCTTTCTAATAGGAGAGGTTGATAGGCCAACACTATGTTCATTTACAGCACGTCCACCATAAAATAGGGCGTTTAGGAGAATTAGCAAATCAGAGGCGCAATCTTGGAAAAAATTGTCGACTTGTGATATTTTCTCGTTGATTAATGATGGTTCTAAATCGGAAAAAGATATAGTAAACTCCTTCTCCTTCTCCTTCTCCTTCTCCTTCTCCAAAAGTGATAAGAACCCATCTATTTCAACTTTGTATTGTGTGAATACTTCAAGGTAATTGCTTACTTCTTCTGGTGTAGCAATTTCATCCATTTGGTTAGAGATATCGCAATCTATTTGCCGCAGATCATTACACAATTTATCCATACTCTTTCCAAAATGCATGAAGTCAATGCGGTATTGACGTCCTTTATTATTCTTCAGATCTTTACTGACAGGGTATCGCATCACCATAGAGTCTGGGTCGAATTGATTGATTTCTTTTATGTAATCCTCGATTGCTATTAAATTGACAGAACTTCCTACATGTTTTTTCCCTGCATTCAAAGTCGGTTGTAAATGATTCCATAGAGATTGAAGATTATGCCCCTTCTTTAAAAATTTCTGCTTTTCCTCATCTGTATGGTTGCCATGGTTAAAATAAAGAGCCTTTAAGTATGCTTCTATGGAATGTCTGTAATTGAAAAACAGTGGATAGATCAGCGTATCAATTATTTCTATCTTATGGATATTAGAATCCATTTCTCGAAGTATTATTTTTGCAGCTTCCCAATACCCATCTGATATAGTTGCAAATGAAAATGCACCATTTCCTTCCCAGCCAAAATGTGAGAAAGGTTTGCTTTCCAGAAGTTCTTTTTCTGTCACTTCTCGCCAAATTAAATCTTTGTTATTCATAACTTATATGTAAAAATTAATATATTTATCGTTATGCAAAAATACCATCTTATTTCAGTGTATCCAAATTAAAAGATATAATGTATGTTAATGTTGTGCCTGTCTATGAATTTCCAAACGGCACAAGAAAGCTTCCCGATGTCTTTAGAATAGGACTTCGGGCTTTCTTTTCCAAAAAGCAAGCCCCCCTAATCAAATGATGATGGTTCTGGAGTTGGAGGTAACTCTTTCAGTACAAATTG
>JABZGM010000246.1 GCA_015259235.1 Alloprevotella sp.
GTACTTTCACGCAGCGATTAAGTTTAGCATTGAGTCCACGAGTGCTGTGATCCTTCACTTCGCGTACGGCACCATCTAGGCTGTTAACGAGGAAGATTTGAGAAGCCACTTGTTGCAAGCGTTCTTTGCTCTTCAACCAAGTGATAACAGTGTTAGCGCGGTTTTGAGAAAGTGCGTTGTTGCGTTGCAAACCAACTTGAGCTGCATCAGCACCAGAATAGTTGTCTTGGCTAGTTGCCAAACCTTCTGCTTGAATCATGGTGATGGTACCATTTTCAAGAATGTTCTTGATGCGTGCTACTGTACCTGCATCTGCATATTTAGCAATATAACCATTGTTGCTAGTCATTGCTGCATACACATCAGCGAAGCTTACGAATTCGTCACCATTGTCTACCTTGAGATATTGACGTACGGTGCCAAGACCTGCGTGAGCATTGAGTTGGTAAGAATTAGTTTCCTTGTAGTTATCCTCGCTAGCAAGGCGTTGCTTCCAAGTTTCGTTGTCGATACGATATTGCCATGCGTTGTTACCATCAAAGATGGGCGCATAGAAATAGCCTGCACGACGTTGGAAACTGATCATCTCGTCGGGTTGGAGACTGAGTGAGAGTGCTTGGTCAGACATTTCATATCCGCGGGGCACATAGTTGATAGCGAAGTCTTTGTTGGCGGGTTCAGTGGGGATATCCACAAATGCCAAACCATTGGTGCTTGCACCACGATTGAGACGTGCTGTCACTGCTGCATTGTCAGAGAACTTCTTCTGAGTGAAGATACCACCAGCAAGATAGTCGATAGCATTAACAGGAGCGTTAGCCACGATTGGTGCATCATTGCGACCAGAGTAGTTGTTGGGGTAGAACACGTAGAAGGTCATCGTGTTGTAGTTGACAGGAGCTACGCCTTCTTTCACCTTAACCACTTCAATTTTGCGTTCGCGATAGTCGCGTTCGTAAATGGTTGCGCCAGTTTGAGACCATGTGTTGCGGTACTTGCGACCGAAGTAGTAGGTGAAACCTAAGTCGATACCTACGTTAGCATCAAATTTTTGTGCAGCTCTGTCTCTGTTACCATATTCGAGGTCGAAGTTAGTTTGGTAAACCAAAGCGCGCGCCTTTACGTCAAAGGAGAAATTTTTACGTTTGGTGAAGAAGCGGCTGTATTGCAATTCTGCGTGACCGCTCCATTCATTGTCGGAACCTGTGCCTTGCAAGCCCATGTGATGCACACCACCAATACCGAAGCTCATGATGAATTGGTTCTTGAGACGTGGGCTATTGTATCCTTCGTAACCATAAATCATACGGGTGAGGTTGAACATACCATTGATGCTCAAATCCCACCAGTTGGTCTTCATCTTACGGTATTGTTGTCCTTGGGCGTTGGTCATGATGTCACCATAACGATAACCATAACCAGGGTTTGTATAACCGCGAGAGTTAGAACGGATAAATTCAGCTTTGAAACCGAAACCAGGGGTTACCCATTTACCAATACCAATGCTGAAATCAGGAGAAAGAGTTCCTGAGAATGGACCATAGTTAGAGTAGTCACCCAAGAAAGTGTGTACACCACCAGTGGCATAGCCAAACCAGTTGTCGAGGAAACCATTGGTCATTATGTGTTGACCATTAAACACTGTGTCGCGAACAACACGTGTATAGGTAGGGGCAACAACATCTACTGTGTCGCGATATACTTCGCGATAGTCTTTGTACTTGTCAACTTGTGCCATAGCAGTTGTGCTGAACATGGCCGCAAGTGACAAAGCTGTGAGTGAATAAATCTTTTTCATTTGTTTGTTATTGATTGTTCTATTTGAGGTTGGAGGCAGGACGCTTGTTACCTTATTGAGTCTGCTCCTATATTTGCTATTTAATTTGTGTTCTCTGTAGTGAAGTCTCTATTGTTTGTAGAAACATATTCTGGAACTATTTCTTTCATCAGACTCACAGTCTTACCTGCATGATAACTCAATGCCGTGTTTATGAGGTTTTGAATAGCTGTCTCAACCTCTGAAAAATCATATTCTCGCACTCTAGCAATACTAATGCGTTCGTAGGGTGTGGACTCTATTAGTTCTGCGTCATTGAGTAACTCTTCGTATAATTTTTCGCCAGGACGAAGACCACTATATGCAATTTGAATATCTGACTTGCCACTTAATTCAATCATTCGTCTGGCTAAGTCAACGATTTTCACGGGTTGACCCATGTCGAAAACATAGATTTTTCCTCCTTCGCCAATAGTAGCCGCTTGAAGCACGAGTTTGCAAGCTTCAGGAATGAGCATGAAGTAGCGTTCTATGTCTGGGTGTGTGACGTAGACAGGACCTCCATTGCGAATTTGTTGACGGAAAGTCGGAACAACGGAACCATTGGAACCCAGTACGTTGCCAAAACGAGTGGTAATAAACTGACAGCCGTGGATATTACGTTTGTCGTTGTTGAGGCTTTGGCAATATATCTCGCAAATGCGTTTGGAACATCCCATCACGTTAGTGGGATTCACAGCCTTGTCTGTGCTCACCATCACAAAGGTTTTGACCCCATGTTCAATTGAGAGATTGGCTAGTTTTACAGTGCCATCCACATTGTTGAGAATACTCTCTGTCGGATTGTCTTCCATCATAGGCACATGCTTATAAGCTGCAGCATGGAAGACTATTTCTGGCTTAAATCTCTTAAATAGTTGTGAGAGCCTATTTTGGTGGCAAATATTGCATACCACTGTAGCTGAATCCTGTTGGGGGAATTCTCTCTGAAGCATTAAACGCACATCGTGCAAGGGAGTTTCGGCTATGTCAACAAGCAATAGGTGACGTGGTTGTAAACTGGCTACCAATCGTACGAGCTCGCTGCCTATACTACCTCCTGCTCCTGTGATGAGGATGCTTTTTCCTTGAATTTTTCTCTGAACTGCTGATAAATCTATTTTGATTTCCTTGCGTGGTAAGAGCGAAGAAAGCTCAATATCAAGTAGGTCTTTATTAGACAATCCATAGATATTGGG
>JABZGM010000247.1 GCA_015259235.1 Alloprevotella sp.
CTAAAACCCTGCAGGCTGCAAGAGCGCCTAGTATGCAGAGCGGCAAGGATAAGGTGAGAAACAACATGCGTGAGGAATCGAATGTAAGATACGGGATGAATATCTTACACGCCATTGTGAAGATAGGAGAAAAGAGAAATAGAGCCAGTGAATTGCGCCCTAAGAAGAGTGCGGCTTTTTTGATGCATTGGTGAAGAAGTGGGAAAACCGCTAATGCTGCAGAGATAACCAAGTAGACGGTTACTAAACCTCCCAAAGAACCTTTGTGGAAAGTCTCTGGATAACAACTCAACCATAGGAGGGCAATGAACGCCAACCATGAGGGACGAAAGACTTGCAGAAACGAGAGTTTATTCTGACGAATGATGATACCCAAAACGAAATACAAACTCACGTCCCATGCAACGAGTTGCACGAATGCTAAGCCTGCCAAATAGAAGCCAAGCAGAATAAGGCGCGATATCGTGTTCCATCCTTTCTGTCGCCAAATGAAAAAATATCCTATGCCGCAAAGAATTAAGGTGTGTAGATACCAATACGGACCGAGAGGGTGCACGAAAAACTTGTCGGCAAAGGTGAATACTGTGAGATGGTCTATGCCATCGCGCACAGGCAAGACGGAGGATAGTACGATGTAGCTCGATTCCAAGACGAGATAAGGCACTGCTAACCAAAGCAGGGTGCGTGAAAACTGCCGCAGTGGTCGATCTACCCGCATGAGATAGCCCGAAATGAGAAGAAATCCTGGCATGTGGAAGGTATAAACCCATTGTTTAAGGAGAGGATACCCATCAGCAAAGTAAGCAAGGTGGAAAGTCACCATGAGCAATACAAAGAGACATTTGAGGTAGTCCAATTCCTCCATGCGTGATGTCGACAAGTGTGAGTTGTTCTTATTGAGAGGGGGAGTAGAGTTCTCTGTGGAAGTTGATGGAGTTATCGTGTTCATGCAGTGCTGTTGATCGTGAATGCGCTGCAAATGTAATGATAAGTTTTGGTTTGTTGCCTCCTGAGTTGGAGATTTTCAAGAGATGAGTTGTTCTCATATAAAGATTAAGATGAGGAAAAGGGTTGATTGCAGGATAATCTCATCATAGAATAGTTGAAAATTGAAAGTTTTTATGTATCTTTGCTTTGCAGAAATAGCATTTCTCATAGTTTGATGCCATCTGTATTGGCAGGCGTTGTCAAATGTGGTGGTGAGCCTCATGAGTAGTGTCGTTTCATCTTCCATTTCTGCTCCCTAAATCCCCCAATCCCTCAACACCCTCTCCCATGACCGACATTGAAATTGCAAGATCAACACCGCTGTTGCCTATTGCAGAAGTAGCACAACAAATTGGTATCGATGCAGAGCAGCTAGAACAATATGGTAAGCATGTAGCCAAAGTCCCCCTATCGCTCATCGATGAATCAAAGGTGAAACGCAATCATCTCATTCTGGTCACTTCTATCACTGCCACGAAGGCAGGTATAGGTAAGACCACTGTAAGCATCGGTCTAGCACTTGGTCTCAACCATATCGGCAAACGTGCTGTTGTTGCGCTTCGCGAACCTTCCCTTGGACCTTGTTTCGGCATGAAAGGTGGAGCCGCAGGAGGGGGATATGCCCAAGTATTGCCCATGGAGAAAATCAATCTCCACTTCACGGGCGACTTCCATGCCATCACCTCAGCGCACAATATGATTGCGGCTTTGCTCGATAACTATATCTATCAGCATCGTGCTGAAGGTTTCGGACTCAAAGAAGTGCTGTGGCGCCGTGTGCTTGATGTCAACGACCGTTCGCTTCGTCAAATCGTTACAGGTCTTGGACCTGCTACGAATGGTGTTGAGGCGCAAGCCGGATTTGACATCACTCCCGCTAGCGAACTGATGGCGATTCTATGCTTGGCAACCGATGAGGCAGACCTCCGTCGTCGTATAGAGAACATTCTCCTCGGTTATCGCTATGATGGTTCGCCTTTCCGCGTGAGCGACCTCGGTATTGCTGGCAGCATCATGGTGCTTTTGAAAGATTCCCTCCAACCTAACTTGGTGCAAACTACGGAGAATACCCCAGCCTTTGTGCATGGCGGTCCATTTGCTAATATTGCTCATGGTTGCAACACCATCATTGCTACCAAGATGGCGCTGTCGCATGCTGAATACACCATCACAGAAGCTGGATTCGGTGCTGATTTGGGAGCAGAAAAGTTCTTCGATATCAAATGTCGCAAGTCAGGTTTGCAGCCTTCACTCACTGTCCTTGTTGCAACCGCACAAGGTTTGAAGATGCACGGTGGGGTTGCCCTCGATGCTATTGCGCAACCCAACTTGGAAGGTTTGAAAAAAGGCTTCTCCAATTTGGATAAGCACGTGCGCAATCTTCGCAGCTTCGGGCAAACTGTTGTCGTGGTGTTCAACCGCTATGCCGCAGACACGGACGAAGAAATGGCACTCTTGCGCCAACACTGTGAGGAAGATTTGAAAGCCCCCTTCGTCATCAACCATGCCTACATGGAAGGGGGAAAGGGTGCAGCCGAAATGGCGCAAATTGTGGTAGATGCCATCGAGAATAATCCTTCGCAACCACTTCGATTCCCCTATGCAGATGAAGATGGATTGCAAGAAAAAATTACCGCGGTAGCTACGAAAATCTATGGTGCAGGACAAGTTACTTTTGCTCCCACGGCTTTGCGTAAACTCAAGCAAGCTACTGAGAATGGAATGTCACACTTCCCTGTGTGCATTGCCAAGACACAGTTCTCTTTCTCAGCCGATGCCACTAAGTATGGTGCTGCAGAAGGTTTCGATTTCCACATTCGCGACATCGTCATCAACGCAGGTTCGGAGATGATTGTGGCTTTAGCCGGCGACATCATTCGCATGCCAGGTTTACCTAAATCCCCTCAAGCCCTCAGAATCGACTATAACGACGGTGAAATCACCGGACTAAGTTAATATAGATATTACTCGCTATGCGTATCGTCATCAACCCTAAATACCAATACCTTTCTGAATACC
>JABZGM010000248.1 GCA_015259235.1 Alloprevotella sp.
AATGGGCTGTATGTTTGAGGGCTGCTCTTTATTGACAGCACTTGACGTGTCGCATTTCGACACCAGCCAAGTGAGTGACATGGACAGTATGTTCTCTGGTTGCTCTGCTTTGACTTCACTCGATGTGTCGCACTTTGACACTTCGCAGGTGGTGGAGATGAGCTGTATGTTTAAATATTGCTCTGCTTTGACTTCGCTTGATGTGTCGCATTTCGACACTTCGCAGGTGGTGGAGATGAGCTACATGTTTCGTGGTTGCTCGGGTTTAACCTCACTCGATGTGTCGCACTTCGACACCTCGCAGGTGGATGGGATGAATGGTTTGTTTGAGGGCTGCTCCTCTTTGACTACGCTCGACCTCTCCAGCTTCGACACTTCGATGTTAGGTGAAATGGACGAAATGTTCTCGTGTTGCACGGCTTTGACTACGATCGACCTCTCTAATTTCGACACTTCGATGGTAGATGATATGTACCAGATGTTCTGTGGGTGCAACTCTTTGACCACGATTTATTGCAACTCTACTTGGAACTGCGAAAACTCGGAATCTATGTTTGCTGGTTGCACCTCTCTCCGCGGTGCCGTGCCTTATGACGAATCAAAGACAGACGCTAGCATGGCTAATCCCGAAACGGGATACTTTACTTCTAGACATTAGACGTTAGAGATTAGACATTAGAGGGTCGCAGACCCTTTTGTGCTCGGGGTCGCGGACCCTTTCTGCTCGCCACGACAAGCGTGGCTCGGGCTAGAAGTCCTAGAAAAACTAGAAAAACAGAGCCCCGATTTTCGGGGCAAGCATAAAAGGGGCAATGCCCCCTAGAAGAACAAGAAAAGCAAAGATTAGAGGGCTGTCGCAACACCAAAGTACACGCACCGAAAAGCATCGATAAGCCCCCAAAAACAGAGAAGAAAAATGAAATAGCGTTTCCAAAAAGTGAGGAAAACACTTGCTTTCGGCTAGATAATTGATTGTTTGATAACAGATAATCTGCATAAAGCAAGGGTTGAAAATATTGCACGACAATAAACAAAGAGTATATTATTCAATGATTTTATCAACCAACAACTTGTGAGAATGAATGAGAATGAATATCTTTGCGGTTGACAATATGTAGTTAGGATATACAATGAGTATAGTTTCAAGTACAAAAATCAACCAATTACTAAGGGACACTTCTCCTTCAGGGTTAATATTCTCTGACTGGATGAGACATCACGGCTACTCCCCCCAACTCCAAAAGCGGTATAGAGATTGCGGCTGGCTATCAAGTTTGTCTAAGGGGGTGATGTATAGAGCGGGGAGCAAGCTGCGCGCTTATGACGCAATAGCCTCTTATAATAAGCAGATGGACAAGAATGTTTGTATTGCTGCAGTGTCTGCTCTGGAATACGCGGGCTTCAATCACTTTGTCCCTATGGGTAAACCTGTACTGTCGATTACACTAGAGAATGAGCGTCTTGCTCCTATCTGGATGAAAAGTGACCTCTTTGATATGACATTTCGTCCATTGACGATAAACATGTTCAAAAATAAGTCGATGATTAAAAAGGAGGTTGAAAGCGGTGTTCTTTTTATTTCTTCCCCAGAGCAGGCATTTTTGGAATGTCTCGCTTGTACACCGAAGTATTATAATTACATGGATCTTTACTATATCATGGAACAGCTGACCACGCTCCGTTCTGATGTTTTACAAGTTTTATTGGAGAACATGACGAATTTCAGTGTCAAGCGTATGTTCTTGTATATGGCAGAGAAAGCAGGACACTATTGGTTTGATGAACTGAACCTTGAGGCAATAGATTTGGGAACATCTAAACTACAGCTGGTCGGTAAGGGCGTTTATAACGCCAAGTATCGAATCACGATCCCTAAAGAATTAAAGGATTATGAAGGATAGATACAAGAAGCAGGTGGAGTTGCTCATCAGAATTATACCATCAGTATATCGCATTAAAGAATTTGCAGTGCATGGGGGAACAGCTATCAATCTGTTCTACAAGAATATGCCACGCTATTCAGTGGATATAGACCTCACCTATATCCCGATAGAAGACAGGGAAACGAGTCTGCAAACTATCAACGCAAGGTTAGAGGATGTAAAGCGTCATGTAGAAAGAACTATACCTGGAATCGTCGTAACGCCAAAACCAAAAGTTTGGAAACTTCTCTGTACCCTTGGTGGTGCTACTGTAAAAATTGAGGTCAACGGAACCAAACGAGGAATAATCGGCAGCACTATTGATAAGGCACTTTGCCAGAAAGCTGTTCAGGAGTTTAACATGGGCTGCAAAGCTCGCACGGTGTCTTTTAGCCAACTCTATGGTGGAAAGATCTGTGCGGCATTAAGCAGGCAGCATCCAAGAGATTTATTTGATTGCCGATATATGGAACTAACTTCCTTTGACGAAGTAAAAGATGGTTTCATGCTTTGCTTGCTGGGCAGCGACAAGCCCATCATAGAGTCTCTATCCCCCAATGAGATAGACCAGACTGAAGCATTAGAGAGACAGTTTGAAGGGATGTCTAATACTCCATTTACGTATGAGGACTACCGCCATGCGCGTAGAGAACTAATCAAGTTGGTTCGGGATGGACTGACAAGCCAAGATAAGGATTTTCTGGTTTCATTTGAGTCTGGAACACCCAAGTGGGAATTATGTACAGCAGGCGACCTCTCCGCTTTCCCATCCGTTCAGTGGAAGCTACAGAATATCAGCAAACTTAAATCATTGAATCCCCAGAAGTTCGAGCAGAGCATTAAAAAGTTGACTGACTTTTTGACCTATTATAGCAACGAAATGTAAGCTGTTTTATTAAATACGCCGTTGTGGCTACAGTCAGACTACAGGAAAAAGGCAGGAACATGTAAAACAAGAAAAGCTAGAAACCCCAATTCGGTTTAAGGTCATCTCCATTTTACTCAGGTTATAGCACACAACGATTCTTTCGATCTAGTTTTAGA
>JABZGM010000249.1:0-1151 GCA_015259235.1 Alloprevotella sp.
ACTTGTTCTTTTGGAGACCGTCGGGCGGTCTCATGATGCAATGGTCTCTATAAATATATATGTGCTGTTAGGGTAATGGATAATGGGCGAAGATAATACTCTGAATAGTAGTTCTCCATATCTCCAATGGAGCGAGAACTATAACTGCGGATATTCGTGAGATTATCACCGTTGAGGTTGAATTCCACCTTCTTTGAGAGCTTAAATTGCAGACTACTACCAATGAAAAGATAGTCTTTACGTTCTGAGGCCAAGCTGCTGTTATGTGTATGGCTGGCGTGGAGATTCAAGAATAGACGCGAAGGGAGCAAGCGGAGGCTCAATTCAGCACGCTGACTTAGTTCGTCAAAGGTGAATGTCTGTTGAGGAGCCGTCGAACGTTGTCGCTGCCATGTAGCTCTATAATCCAAGCGATATCCACTCGCGATATCGAATGCCAGCGTGCCTTGTAGGGCATAGCCTGTGGTGCGATAAGTGGTGAGCACTGATTGGCGCAACATTTCACTCTCTCCCCATGAGCGGGTAGCCGAGAGCTCTATTTGTAGTGTATGCCAATCAATGTCCTTGCGTCCATAAGCCGTCAGCATATAATGATTACTATGATTGGGCATATACGCCGCCTCGACAATCGTATGCGCCTGCTCATCAAGGGTAGTTCCGTAGGCGATGTCACTCCACGAACGCTGCCAGTTGCCCTCCAAATGGGCAAATACACTTGAGAAGATGTCTTTGAAAGCCACTTTGAAATGAGCACCTGCATTGTAACTGTTGTCGAGTGTAGCACGATAGCGCGAAAGGCTACGGTAGTTTTGCATTACATTGGCTGTGAGAAGTTTTCTCCAAGGGGTCTCACTGACTGAATAGTGAGCATTGGCGTTGAGCGTAAAGTAATCACTGGCTTTCCAATGTAAAGAAAACGAAGGTTGCAAATATAAACGCAGGCGGTGAGCATCCGTTTCCTCGCCCTTGACCGTAGCGTTGTGCAGGGCTGTGTAGGTCAAAGCTATGGGCAGACTAAGCTTGGATTGGAAGTCCCCACTCGTGTATTGTGCTACAGGTCCCAAATCTACACTGGTATGCAAGTGATTCATATCTCCATGAGGAGCCACAGGCATATTGGGATGAGTGAGTGCCGAAGTGAGTATGGTATA
>JABZGM010000249.1:1161-2936 GCA_015259235.1 Alloprevotella sp.
TATAGTTGCTATTCAAATTTCCTGAGGAGGAAAGTGTCCATTTGTAAGAACGAAGGTCGCGCAACAATCTAAAACTATTGCTCGTGGAAATGGCTGTGATTTCTATGTCTTGATGAGCAGGCCTCTCGCCAGCAATGATAAGGGTTTGTGGTGTCTTTGAAACCCGATTGGTAGAGGTCCACTCAAAACCTCCTCCCTTTGCCGTACGGTACACCCAATGGGTGCGATTGGTTACTCCCAATGAACGATAGTGCAAAGCCTGTGAGATGGAGGTATCTCCACTAGTTCCGTTCGGTATTGGGGGGTGGAATTGATGACCCGAAAGAATCTCTCCTCGCCCCTCATTCCACCGTCCCCAGAGCGAGAACGCATTCTTGAGATAGCGCCGCTGACGGTTCATCTCGTAAATGAGTTGAATATTCGCCGAGTGAGTGTGCGTGCGGTCGGCTATATCTTCCATAAGCAACTGCTTCTCTCCATTCGGTAAAAAGTAAGTGGTTTGTGAGAAAGAGTGTCCACTGGCGAAGTTGTGGCTGTAATTGAGGTTGTAGTTTATCGTAATGCTGTCAGAGAGCTTTGCCAAATTGTTGAGATTGATGCTCTGGCGATAGCCAAATAAACTATTGCCTATTGGCGGTGAGGAGTGTTCCACAAGTGAAACCATACGTGAGTTCCCCTCTGAGGAGAACCCATAATGGTCAGTGCCCATCTCTAGGGAACGTCCCAGATTGTCACCACTATAACGCAACATGTGCTGCTTGCCCTTACCGAAGTACATGGTCTGGAGCATAGCCTCCCACAATGTTTCATCGTGATTGAGTCCAGTACCTAAATCTGCCGATTTGCTCCATATTCCCTTGGCTTTATCTTTGATTTTTAGATTGATAGCTGCACGCTCGGAGGGCGTTTGGTCCTGTCGTGAACGAATGTGTTCGTGATTTTCTAATACCTGTACTGTGGCGACATCTTCGGCTTTGATACCCTGTGTGGCGAGATTGTAACGTCCCTGCAACATGTCAAGGTTTTCAATGTAGAAATGGTTGATAGGGTTGCCTTGATATTTAATCACTCCATTGTCCTCGATGGTGATACCAGGCAGTTTCTTGAGCACATCACCTATGGAACGGTCTTTGCCACGCGTGTAGGCCGAAACGAGATAGTTGAGCGTATCGCGATTCCCCCACAGTTTTTGCGACTTAACCACGACTTCACGCAATATTCTGTTTTCTTCCTCGACATGGAAGTCAAATGTTTGCGAATGCGCTTTGATACGAGTCGTTTCCCGTTTGATATTAAAGCCTGATATGCTAAGGAGTACTTCGCTGAGTTGAGTCGTAGCCTTTAGGTTGTAGAACCCTTGTTTGTCAGTTGTCGTATAGGCGACAATACTGGAGTCAGCCGGTTGAAGCATAGTCACAAGAGCTCCTACAACCTTTTCTGTCCCGCAACGAGCCTGCCCATGCACACTTATTGTTTGTGTCTGGGCATTCGCAGCACGGAGGGGAGCAACTAAGAGAAGTAAACAGAACCACAAACGAGTCATATCATGGCCGGATGATTAGAAATCTAAGGGTTGAAATTTTGCAGGTTTCATATCAATAGGTGTCCCTCCTAATAGTACCATTCCCTTTATCACTGCCATACTTTCTATTTCTGTAGGCTTGATGTAATACGATGGATTAGAAATGTAGTTCGGATTCCCAAAGATGCGGTTGCGTAACTTTACAAACTTGGCACGAGCAGACTTTACACAGCCTTCTGGCACAGTGTAAGTA
>JABZGM010000024.1:0-266 GCA_015259235.1 Alloprevotella sp.
GGGGACGACATCAACGAAGTTTTGGGTTGGATTTGCCCACGTTTTAATCAGTTCTCTGTTAATCGTAGCTACTTCTCTTGGTTGCTGAGTAAGAAGGAATACAACCTTGATAGCCGTATTAAAGGAGGTCATCGACACATGATCATGTCGGGAGAATATGAAAGTGTGTTCCCTATGGATATTTATCCTTCCTATTTGGTGAAAGCTATCATTACCGGTGACATTGACCAACAAGAAGCACTTGGTATCTACGAGGTTGCACCTGA
>JABZGM010000024.1:276-16191 GCA_015259235.1 Alloprevotella sp.
GTATATAGTATTACTTTATGATTAAAAAGTTTTTTGACACCATTCGTCCACACTTCGAACCAGGAGGTAAACTCCAGTCACTTCGTAGTGTTTACGACGGAATGGAAACGTTTGCGTTGGTTCCTAACGCAACTTCAAAGAGCGGTGTGAGCGTTCACGACTCCATTGACTCAAAGCGCATCATGAGCTTCGTGGTAATCGCGCTGATTCCCGCACTTTTAGTGGGTATGTTCAACATTGGTTACCAGAACTACACGCACGCTGGCGTAGAGGCTTCTTGCTTTACGATGTTCCTCTATGGACTTGCTGTGATGCTTCCCAAAATTGTAGTGAGCTACGCTGTGGGACTTGGTATCGAGTTCGTTGTTGCTCAATGGAAGAACGAAGAAATTCAAGAAGGGTATCTGGTTTCTGGTATGCTCATTCCTCTTGTTGTGCCTGTGGGAACTCCACTCTGGATGCTTGCAGTAGCCGTTGCATTCTCCGTTATCTTTGCAAAAGAAATCTTCGGAGGCACTGGTATGAACATCTTTAACCCCGCACTTGTAGCTCGTGCATTCCTCTTTTTTGCATGGCCCACAAAGATGAGTGGTGATGCTGTCTGGGTTAGCACCGAACAAGTGCTAGGTCTAGGTAATAAACTCGCAGATGGTTTCACTGCTGCTACTCCACTTGGACAAGCTGGAGCTGGACACCAGATTACTTCTACGTTCAGTGATATGCTCACAGGGTTGATGCCAGGTTCTATCGGTGAAACTTCGTTCATTGCCATTATGATTGGTGCAGCCATTCTTTTGTGGACACGCATCGCTTCTTGGCGTATCATGCTGAGTGTCTTTGCAGGCGGTGCTATTGTGGCAGCTTTGTTTAATGCTTTCGGAGCTGCAGACAACGCCGTTGCTCATTTGGGTGTAGCTCAACACTTGTGTTTAGGTGGTTTTGCTTTCGGTGCTGTTTTCATGGCCACCGACCCTGTGACTAGCGCTCGCACTGAGACTGGTAAATATATCTATGGGTTCATCATCGGTTCTTTGGCGATTACCATCCGTGTCTTGAATCCTGGTTATCCCGAAGGTATGATGCTTGCAATTCTTTTCATGAATATGTTTGCTCCTCTCATTGACTACTTCGTGGTACAACGCAATATCAATAAGCGCCTTGCACGCGTGAAAAAGTAATCTCTCGACATCACGATTATGAAATTCAATACCAATAGCAACGTCTATACGATTGTCTATGCGTCAGTTATGGTAATCATTGCAGCTTTCTTGTTGGCTTTTGTTGCCTCTGTGCTCAAATCTCCACAAGAAGCTAATGTTGCCAACGATAAACGCGGACAAATTCTATCGTCTCTCAATATCCGTAATGTAAATGATGTGACTGACGAATATAACAAAGTGATTCTTCATGATCTTATCTTGGACGCAAACGGTCAAGTGATCAAAGAAGATGGCGGTTTTCAAGTTGAAAGCAAAGACATCACTGCTAAGAATCCCGCTGATAAAAAACTTCCTCTCTATGTAGCAAAGGTAAACAACGACACAATCTATGTTGTTCCCCTCTATGGTCGTGGACTTTGGGGTGGTATCTCTGGTTATCTTGCTCTAAAGAAAGACTTTGACACAGTGTTTGGCTCATACTTCACTCACGAAAGTGAGACTGCCGGTCTTGGAGCTCGCATTGTGGAGGAAGAATTCCAGGAAAAGTTTATTGGCAAAAAGGCTTTCTCTGATAGTACCTTCCAAAAGGTTGCTTTGGTTCTCAGCAAAAAGATTGAAAATCCCGAACATGAGGTTGATGCAATCACTGGAGCTACTTTGACCAGTAATGGAGTTAGCGAAATGTTCCAAACAAGTCTACTCCCCTATCAGAAGTTTTTTAGTGCTAATCACAAATAATTTAGAGGACAAACCATTATGAGTCTTTTTTCAAAGCGCAATCAAGAGGTTCTCAAAGCTCCTCTTAATCTCGACAACCCAATCGTGTCGCAAGTACTGGGTATTTGTTCTGCGTTAGCTGTGACTTCTCAGCTAGAACCTGCCATAGTTATGGGCTTGTCTGTGACCGTTATTACGGCTTTCTCCAATGTGATTATCTCACTGATCCGTAATACTATTCCATCACGCATTCGTATCATTGTGCAACTAGTGGTTGTTGCTGCACTCGTTACCATCGTTAGCCAAGTACTTAAGGCATTCGCATACGATGTAAGTGTACAACTCTCTGTATATGTTGGTTTGATTATCACCAACTGCATTTTGATGGGACGTCTCGAAGCCTTTGCTATGATGAATAGTCCTTGGCCTTCTTTCCTCGATGGAATTGGTAACGGATTGGGCTACGCTTGGATCCTTGTTGTTGTAGGATTTATTCGCGAAGTTCTCGGTTCGGCATCCATTCTTGGTCACAAGATTCCTCTACTTGATCAGAGCGATTTCTTCCACAATGGTATGATGACAATGCCTGCAATGGCGTTGATTATCTGTGGCTGCGTCGTTTGGGCGCATCGCTCCATCAACGACCGTAAGAAGTCCAAATAAGTAATGTGTAATTCCCTACAAAACAAATAAACAATGGAACATCTATTGAGTCTATTTGTCCGTTCCATCTTTGTGGACAATATGATTTTCGCGTTCTTCTTGGGTATGTGCTCCTATTTGGCAGTATCAAAGAACGTCAAAACAGCGTTGGGACTTGGAGTTGCCGTTACTTTCGTGCTCCTCGTTACAGTTCCTGTTGACTACCTCTTGCAGGTTTATGTGTTAAACCCTGATGCCCTTGTTCCTGGTGTGGACTTGAGCTTCCTCTCATTTATTCTGTTTATCGCGGTTATTGCAGGTATCACTCAGTTGGTTGAAATGGCTGTAGAACGTTTCTCACCTTCCCTCTATTCTGCTTTAGGTATTTTCTTGCCGCTAATCGCAGTAAATTGCGCAATCATGGGCGCCTCTCTTTTCATGCAGCAAAGAATCCTTATGGATCCAGCTACATCTACGCAGGCGATATCCAGTGTTTGGGACGCAATCGCCTATGCACTAGGTTCTGGTATCGGTTGGTTGCTTGCAATCACTGCACTTGCTGCTATTCGTGAGAAGATGGCTTACACTGATGTACCCAAGCCTCTCCAAGGTCTAGGTATTACCTTCATCACGGTAGGCTTGATGGCAATGGCCTTCATGTGCTTCTCTGGTCTTAAAATCTAACTGTTCATTACGAATTTTCAATGGATACGAAATTTATTCTAATCAGTATTGCCGTCTTCTTCGTGGTGATCCTCGTGTTGGTGGCGATTCTGCTCGTTGCGAAGCGTTATCTCTCCCCTTCGGGCAAGGTGAACCTTACAATCAACGGTAAGGAAACAATCGAAGTAGAGCAAGGTAGCAGCGTGCTTACCACACTTTCAGAGAATGGCATCTACCTTTCTTCAGCATGTGGTGGTAAAGGATCATGCGGGCAATGCCGTTGCCAAATACCCGAAGGCGGTGGTGAAATCCTCGATTCAGAGAAACCCCATTTCTCTCGCAAAGAAATCAAAGACAACTGGCGTTTGGGCTGCCAAGCTAAAGTAAAGGGCGATATGGGCGTCAAAGTTCCTGAAAGCGTAATGGGCGTCAAGGAGTGGGAATGCACGGTCATTGGCAACCGCAATGTGGCTACCTTTATCAAAGAATTCAAGGTGCAACTCCCTCCCGGTGAGCACATGGACTTTGAGCCTGGCTCGTATGCACAAATCAAAATCCCTACATTTTCAATTGACTATGACAAGGATTTTGACAAAAGTCTCATCGGAGACCTTTATCTTCCTGCATGGGAAAAGTTTGGTCTCTTAGGTCTGAAGTGCACTAACGAGGAAGCTACCATTCGTGCCTATTCAATGGCAAACTATCCCGATGAAGGTGACATTATCACCCTTACGGTTCGTATCGCTACCCCACCCTTTAAACCAAAAGATCAAGGTCCTGGCTTTATGGACGTACCTCCTGGTATCGCATCTTCCTATATCTTCAGCTTAAAACCGGGTGATAAGGTAACAATGAGTGGTCCTTATGGTGATTTCCACCCACGTTACAATTCAAAACGTGAGATGATTTGGGTTGGCGGTGGCGCTGGTATGGCTCCACTTCGTGCACAAATTATGCACTTGCTCAAGACAAAAAATGTGCGTGACCGCGAAATGCACTATTTCTATGGTGCGCGTGCCATCGACGAAGTGTTCTTCTTGGAAGACTTCCTTCAACTTGAACGCGATTTCCCCAACTTCCACTTCCATCTTGCCCTCGACCGTCCAGACCCCAAGGCTGATAGCCTCGGAGTGAAGTACACTGCTGGTTTCATTGCCCCTGTAATGGGTGACACTTACCTCAAGGCACACGAAGCACCCGAAGATATTGAGTACTATCTCTGCGGACCTCCTATGATGTCTAAGACCGTGCTTGATCTCCTCGACAGCCTCGGTGTGGAGCGTGACATGATTTCCTTCGACGACTTCGGAGGTTAACTTCTATTTTAATCAATATTGCTCGCTCCCTCTCTGGTATTTCCTGAGAGGGAGCGTTTGTTTTAATCCAAATCACCCATGAAAAAGTTGTTTTCTTTTTTAGTTGGCTGTACCTTTTCTTTGTTAGGATTGCAGGCAGCCACTGTGAACATCCAGCACGTTCATCCACTGAATTGGTGGGTTGGCATGGCGCAACCAGAGTTGCAAATCATGATTCATGGTGACAATGTCGCCCAATTCGAACCAGAGCTTCGTGCACAAGGGGTAAAGCTTCTCAGAACAGAGCGCGTATCAAATGCAAATTATCTCTTTCTCTACGTCGATACGCGTTCTGCTCAACCACAAACATTTCAGATCCTACTTAAAGAAGGGAAGAAAGTTCGCAAGTCCCTACCCTATACGCTTGAGGCGAGGCAAAAACTAAGCCGTACAGCCTTTGATGCTTCAGATGTTGTTTACTTGCTTATGCCAGACCGTTTTGCTAACGGCAACGCCAAATTAAATAATGTCCCAGGACTTAAGGAATCCAAGACAGACCTCAAGAATCCTGATGCACGACATGGTGGAGATATTGCAGGACTTCGAAGCAAACTTCCCTACTTGCAGGATTTGGGAGTGACAGCAATTTGGCCAACTCCTATGCTCATCAATGATATGCCAAGCCATACCTATCATGGATACGCCATTACTGATTACTATCAAATTGACCCACGTATGGGAACCATCAATGAGTTCAAAGCGTTGGTAGCAGATTGTCATCATCATGGCATCAAGTTTATCATGGACTGGGTGTTTAACCACTGCGGTAGCGAGAACTTTCTCTTTCGAGACAGACCTGCCGACGATTGGTTCAACTTCAATAGCCAATATGAACAAACCAACTACAGACTAGCAACGCTTACTGACCCTTATGCTGCTAAGCGCGAGAGACTCCTTGCACAAGATGGTTGGTTTGTAAAAAACATGCCCGACCTTAATCAGCGCAATCCAGCCGTACAAACCTACTTAATTCAAGCATCAATCTGGTGGACAGAGTTTGCGGATATCGATGGAATTCGTCAAGACACCTATCCGTATGCCGATTTTGAAGCAATGGCTACTTGGAACCAGCGTATGGAGCGTGAGTATCCAGGCTTCAACATCGTAGGTGAAACGTGGATTAACAACAATGTAAGTGTAAGCTATTGGCAAAAAGATAGTAAACTTGCAGCCCCCCGCAATACTCACCTGAAGACCGTCATGGACTTCCCACTAATGTATGCTTTGCAACAAGCTGTCAACGAGGAGACTGACGACTGGGACAACGGATTGGCTAAAATATATAATCTACTATCTCAAGACTTTATCTACGCAGACCCAATGCACCTGCTTACTTTCTTGGACAATCATGATACCAATCGTTTCTCTTCAACGCCAGAACAAGCTAAAGACTTGCGACGTTATCAGCAAGCTCTCACTTTGTTGCTTACCCTAAGAGGAATTCCTCAATTATACTATGGTGATGAAATTGGCATGGCTGCGAATCACGACAAAGGTGATGGTGCAATGCGTGCTAACTTCCCAGGGGGATTTGCAGACGGACAGCCTAATGCTTTTACTGCAGAAGGAAGAGATAGCCTACGAACAGCATACTTTGACTTTACACGTCGTTTGCTTCAGTGGCGCAAAGGCAATACAGCATTATCAGAAGGCAAACTTACACAGTTTACAGTGCAAAACGGCGTTTACGTTTATGCTCGTACTTCCAAGGACCGTCATGTAGTTGTTATTATCAATGGTAAGAAAGATGCGCGTACCCTAAATCTTTCTCATTATTCTGAAGTGTTCCCATCAAAAACGGCTTACGATGTCTTTTCTCAACAACCAACGTCTTGGGATAAAGAAGTAAGCCTAGAGCCGAGGGGTATAATGATTCTGGATTTCTTAAAATAGGATTGTTCGTAACTTCCTAGAATAAGTAGAATTTGGGATAAGCATTCCCCCCAAAAAAAGATGGAGGTGTTGCAAAACTCGTTTTTGCAGCATCTCCATTTGATGTTTCATAAGCAGACGGAATGCAAAGCGTTAATATTGAGGATAAAGGAGCGTACCATTCATTAGAAGTTAATCAGATTCCACTTGATTGTTGTCCTGCATATCTCCATTGACGAATAGCACAATTACAGTATAATGACCGATATTGGTTTAAGTATTGTTTACATTTCCTATCCTTCCATTTAACGCGTTTTTTTGAACGCCAAGATCTTTGCTGGGAAAGAATCGATTCTCAGAGCATTTGCAAATCGCATAGATTTACATATTTCCCTGCATATACCCTCATTTCTGCAAGTATTTACAATACATTCGTTCATTCATCCCTTTTTTCCTCTGAAAATGTCCGATGTTTTTCTGATTTCTTCCCACGAAATTTCTTTTTCGTCCTATATAATTCTGAAAACTTCCCACGAAATTTTGTTTCTGTGGGAAGATATCGAGAAAAAATCCTGAATCTCTCCATTTTTTGTCGGAGGATTGATTTTGAACCCATGTAAAATACATTAGTTTCCTCCTAGTTTGCTTGAAATTCTGACCCAATTTAGCCCGTCATTTTAACAGTCTTCGAAGCGTTTTCCCTTAACGATTCATAATCATCTAAGTTTTGTCCGTAAAATTAAGATGAAACAAACGACTTATTTACACACTCTGGTAGACGCTACTAGGAAAACAAATGCAACTGCATATTACTATGATTCTCCTACAAGTCTGTTATATCTCGAGATTTAGTTGTATCTTTGTACTAATGAATCAAACTGAGAAAAATAGAATCGAACTCAGCTAATCAATTGAATCCAACTTAGATAATCAATACAACTATGTTTTCAGGAATTGTAGAGTCCACGGCAAAAGTCGTAAACATACAGAAGGAGCAAGAAAATATCCACTTCACGCTCGAATGTAATTTTGTTCAAGAACTGAAAATCGACCAGAGTGTTGCACACAATGGCGTTTGTCTTACAGTGGTTCACTTGACAGAAACACAATATGTGGTAACAGCAATGAACGAAACCCTCGAGCGTAGCAATCTTGGTGACTGGACTGTTGGCACTGAGGTGAATGTGGAACGTTCAATGATGATGAATGGCAGACTTGATGGACATATCGTGCAAGGACACGTGGATCAAGTGGCTACTTGTGTGAAGAAAGAGAACGAAGATGGTAGCTATCGTTTCACCTTTGAATATGAAACGAGCAAAGAGATGGCTCAACGTGGCTATTTTTGCGTAGACAAAGGCAGTGTCACGGTAAATGGAGTTAGTCTCACTGTTTGCAATCCCACCAACAACACTTTCCAAGTGTGCATCATTCCTTACACCTACGACAATACGAACTTCCACAACATTGAAGTGGGCACAAAAGTCAATTTGGAATTTGACATCATTGGCAAATATATTGCTCGAATGCAACAACTTGCTTAACTGCTCTCTCAACCCACGAGACACAACTAGACATAACAACTATGCGAAAGAAGGAACTCTTTGCGCAGGTGCTTGATTTTTTTGAACGAACAATGGACGCAACGGAGACAGAGTTGGATTTCCGCAACAACTTTGAACTCGTTGTGGCTGTTGTGCTCTCTGCCCAATGCACCGACAAACGCATCAACCAAGTTACTCCGCGTTTATTTCAAGACTTTCCCACTCCAGAGGCTATGGCGCAGACCACACCGGAAGTGATATTTGATTACATCAAATCGGTGAGTTATCCCAATAATAAAGCTAAGCACTTGGTGGGATTGGCACAAAAACTCGTAGCCGATTTCAATGGGGAAGTGCCTTCCACTCTAGAGGAACTCACTTCGCTTCCGGGGGTAGGACGAAAAACAGCCAACGTGGTGCAAGCTGTGGCTTTTCACAAGGCAGCCCTTGCTGTAGACACGCACGTTTTCCGCGTTTCTCATCGTCTGAAGTTAGTACCGAAACACTGTACAACTCCCTACAGTGTGGAGATGGAATTGATGAAGCACATTCCCGAATCCAAAGTGGCTGCTGCTCACTATTGGTTGCTTCTCCACGGTCGCTATACTTGCCTTGCAAGAAAACCGCTTTGCCACAAATGTGGATTGGTGCACTTGTGTCCATCGATTGGTGAGTTTCTAAAGCCAAAGTAACGGCACAATAAAAGGCTTTACCTACGTTACAATCGTATTGGTAAAGCCTTTTGTTATTTTGAAAGCAAACACTATTTCTTCGTTCTTTTCTTCAGACTTCTTTTAATCCACAAGTAATAACCAGTGAGGGGAAGCGTAGCCCCGAAAAGAGCTGCGAGAAATTGTAGAATTCGAGTCAACAGACCGCCCCAACTGCCGGTGTGCACAGAATAAACCCATCCACGAACCTTTTGCTTGGGTTTGGCATCAGCGTAATGCTCTACATCTGTCACCTTTCCGCTTGTTTCGTCATAGGCATAAACATTAGCAGCACGGCTATTGCCTAATGTTCCGAGAGTAGCTTCTGCTTCTTCATCATCAATGGTAATTGTTGCAGCGTCCTTTTGACGATTGCGCACATCTTCAAAAATGCTTTGCCATACGATGTAATTAGGGGGTACAACCACAAATTCTTCTTCACTTTCTTCGGGTGCCATTGGTGCGGAAGCACCCTTCGCAGCTGTTGACTGAGGTTTGTCACCTTTCGGTGCATTCGCCTCCTTTTTTTCAGGTTTAACCCCAAAGAGGCTATAAAACCCATTACGATACCAGTCAAAAGACCAAGTTAGTCCTGTCAAAGCCATAACAAGGAGCAACAGACAAACATAAACGCCGCCAATAGTGTGCAAATCCAAGAACAGACGTTTCAAACCTCTTCTCGTGTGGATTTTCATATGTTTGCTCAGTCCTCGCGTTGTTTTGGGCCACCAAACAATAATGCCACTGAGCAACACAAACACAAACATCAAAGTGCTGGTGCCGACAATGAGCTTTCCCCACCAAATATCCTCATCGTTGTCTGGACGTTCACAAAGAAGCCAACGATGAAGTTTGAGCACGGTCTTAAAGAACGGCAACCGCTGGTCCATCCCCAGCACTTCTCCTGTGTATTGGTTGACCATCATACCCGCCTTTCGAGGTGCAGAAAGGTTTACGCGATATGGTCTGTTGGCATCATTGGATATTGTGATTCCGGTGACGGAAACACTGTCTTTCAACTCGGGAACAACTTTGTCAATCAAAGACGAAATGGGAAGCGCATTTGCCTTGACCTCTTTTAGATGGTAAAGATCGTAGTGCACGAGCTCGGTCACTTCGCGCTCAAACACGAGTAAGGCTCCTGTAAAACAAATCAAACTGAGGATGATTCCGAAAGGAACAGAAAGCCACAAATGAATTCGCTTAAAAGTTTTCTTCATAAAGTTCTTGTTATATCATTTCTATAATAAGATGATTGAGACAACAACCATCAAGTCCGTGAATGGCAAACAATTTTGCAAAGTTACACAAGACAGAAGGAATACACAATCACTAGATGTGGGTATTTTCTGAGCCATTTGGATGATTCTAGTGAGAAATACCAAGTTATTGTCTGTTTTTTCCTACAATCACTCACTACATTAACTCCAATCATTCATTATACCGCAATACTCTGTACAAAAAATGTGGGAGGCATTGATACTACCTCCCACATTTGGGAACAGCTGTTCCACAAACTGATAATCGTATGAGCTAAGCTCGTTTGATGAGTTGCAAAAACTCTTCGCGTGTCTTGGCTTGCTCAAATGCTCCACAGAAGGAACTTGTTGTGGTGCAAGAATGTTGTTTTTCTACGCCGCGCATTTGCATACACATATGTTCGGCTTCCATTACCACCATTACACCCTTAGGGTCGAGTGCTTCCTTGATGGCTTCCATCACTTGCAGCGTTAATCGCTCTTGCACTTGAAGACGATGAGAGAAGATGTCTACTACACGCGGAATTTTTGAAAGTCCGCAAATACATCCGTTGGGAATGTAAGCAACGTGCGCTTTTCCGAAGAATGGCAACATATGATGTTCGCAAAGACTGAAGAATTCTATGTCTTTGACGATTACCATTTGATTGTATTCTTCTTTGAACTTGGCACTATTCAACACAGCCACAGGATCCATTGCGTATCCTCTAGTGAGCGTGAGCATAGCTTTAGCAACACGTTCGGGAGTTTTGAGAAGTCCTTCTCTTTCTGGGTCTTCTCCAAAGAGTTGGAGTGTTTCTTTACAATGAAACTTTAATTGGTCAATGCGTTCTTGTTCCGTCATATTCTAGGGTCTATGTAATTCTACAATAAAAGAAGAATGATATATGCGAAAGGCTCTATTCCGCCTAAAAAGCACGAAGAATAGGGCTTTTCACAATCGCTGCTTCAGGAGAGAGTCTTTTCTTTTTGATGAGCTTTACATAGTGTTGAGCTTCTTCTCTAGATAAGAAATCGCCAACTCGGCAGACCTATCGGGGGGATTGGAAATGGATGTAAACAGATAGTTCAGGAAAGTAACGCTGCACTTTAATCTTCATATCTTGCGCTGCGAGTTTTGCGGCACGATCGTTTCCACCCGTGAAGACCTGAATGCGATAGCCTTGCGCACGATAGCGCGAACGACTACCTTCTCGTGTCGATTCTACCTTAGCGTGTCGCTTAGAAGTGGTGACGCTGTCGGCTTTAGTTTGTGGCGTGGCACAATGGGCACTCAACGATTGGCTTGCAGTTGGCAGAATGCTCAATAACGAAGTCAAGAATAAAAGTTTCATCTACGAAGAAAATGAACTACTGTAGACGAACGCCAAAGGCATCTACAGCTGATGAATTCTCTAATTGTTTCCCATAAGATGGAAACAGAGATAGGTAAAAACTTATATGAAGGATAAAATAAGGATGGTGAGATTCACAAGGAATCTCACCTTCCTTTTAAAATCGCAAAGACGTGCTATGAATTACTTCCAAGCCTCGATGATGAGTTTGAAGTCAGCAGCCTTGAGTGATGCGCCACCAATCAAACCGCCATCAATGTCTTCCTTAGCAAAAAGTTCAGGAGCATTCTTACCATTGCAAGAACCACCATAGAGGATAGAAGTGTTGTCAGCTACTTCTTGACCATACTTTTCAGCTACGCACTTGCGGATGAAAGCGTGAATTTCTTGTGCTTGATCAGAAGTTGCAGTCTTACCAGTACCGATAGCCCAGATGGGTTCGTAAGCAATTACTACGTTCTTCCATTCTTCAGCAGAAAGATGGAACACGCTACCTTCGAGTTCAGCCTTGCAAACAGCTTCTTGTTCACCAGCTTCGCGTTGTGCGAGGCTTTCGCCGATGCAGAATACCACTTGAAGACCGTTAGCAAGAGCGAGGTCAACCTTTTCCTTGAGGACTTCAGGAGTTTCGTTGTAGTATTCGCGACGTTCGCTGTGACCAAGAATCACGTACTCTGCACCAGTTGATTTTACCATTTCTGCAGAAACTTCACCAGTGTAAGCACCAGCAGCGTGGTTAGCGCAGTTTTCAGCAGACACCTTCACGAGGCTATGGTCTACCAACTCGCTCACCTTTGCCAAGTGGATGAAAGGAGTACCGAGGATTACTTCACAGTTTGGCTTCTCGTTCTTGAGAAGTTCGTTGACTTCAGCGGCAAGAGCAAGACCTTCTTGAAGATTCTTGTTCATCTTCCAGTTGCCGGCTACGATGTGCTTTCTCATTTTGTTTTTATTATGGGATTTGTAATGTTTGTAGATGCGATAATATCGGCGACCAATCCAAAGGCGATCGGCAAGCAGAAGTAGTCCAAACGGAAGGATAAACCACAGGAACAACTTCAACAATGCGTGACTCGTGGCAAAACGTTGGATTTGCAGTTCAGGATTAGCCGTTATAGCTTTTAGTTCTTCCTCATTAGGAAGGTCGTTGCTGCTCCATTTAGCTATGATTCGTCCTTGTTTGAGCAGCAGGACTCCAGGGTTGGAGCGAACCATTGCGTTGAGTGCTTCGGTGGAGCTTTCTACAAATGGATAAGCAGCCCCTGTGAGGTCTATCCATTGTGTTATCTCTGATTGTTTTCCTGCCGTGGCGCAAACTAAGCGTTGGTGGTGGTCGTTGGCAAAATCGTAGATATCATTGATTCGATCGCTACAACCTGCATCCGCTGTGGAGGGATTGGGCATTGTAACGATGTAAACCAAACTACTGTCGGCTAGCAACTCGTCAGCAATTTCTTCTCCATCTTTGTCAGTCAAAGAGAAATCCTTGATGCTTGGTGCTTGAAGGACTTCTGTTTGGGTTTCAACGTACGTCCAAGTGCTGTCCTCGGGCAAGTGGTCTATATCAAAACTTTGCTTGTGTCCGTTCTTTTCGTAGATGAAACTCATATTTTGCTTCCCTTTCATTGCTTCGGGGATGGAAATGCCCGTTTCATAGGGAGTAAATTCCATCAAAGGCAAATAGTGGAGCGAAAAGAGTGTGACACCTAGCAGATATACCATTGCATACAACGACAGCAACCACTGAGTATGAACGGTGATGATTCTTAAAGAATGGCGTCGCTGCGTGAGGACAATGAATGCGCAAGCGAGTAGTACAATGTTCTTTGCTAGCGTTTCACCATTGGTTAGCGTAATTGCTGTACCAAAACAGCCACAGTCTGCAACGGGATTAAACGCATATATATATATGGTGAGTAATGTCATCACCAACATAAATGTAAAACTTCCAATGGCAGCAACGCGTTTTCGCATTCCCAACAAGAGATATACCCCAAGGGTAAACTCTGCAAGAGCAAGCAAAAGGACTGCAGCGTCAAGGTACAAAGAACCAGCGGGAAGGTTTATCCCCCAATGCGTAAAGTAAGCGGCCAACTTATGCTCCATTCCCATTGGATCTAGGGCTTTGACGAAGCCCGAAAACAGGAACGTACCTGCCAACAACCACTGAGATAGTAGGGTTATTGTGCGAAGTATGGCATAAGTGATTTTACTTCTCGGCATTTTGTTCAGACTTTTCTACCTCAAGTTTGATGATAGCGAAGATGGCATAGTTGAGCATATCCAAATAATTGGCATCAATGCCTTCACTCACGAGCGTATTGCCTTCGTGTTCTTCAATCTGTTTGGTGCGAAACACCTTTGTAAGAATGAAATCTACGTAAGAAGACACTCGCATCAACCTCCACGCTTCGTCATAATCGTGATTTTTACGCAACATAAGTTGTAACGCAGCTTCAACCTGTTTGTCGTAGGCCTCAGCCATTCGTTCATCGTGCAAATCATCTTTATTGGTACCATCAGCCACTCCCAATTCGAGTTGGATGAGTCCCATTATGGCATAGTTGACAATAGCTATGAATTCTGGAACAATCCCCTCCCCTACCTTGGAAACACCTTTCGTTTGCAAAGAGCGGATGCGGTTGGCCTTGATATAAATCTGATCGGTGAGCGATGGTATGCGAAGCACGCGCCACGCAGTGCCGTAGTCGTACATTTTCTTGACAAAAATGTCACGGCACAAAGCTATGGCTTGCTCAAACTGCTGTTGCGTGGTCATATTATGTTGCGTATCGACACTATTCATAAGGTGCTATCAACGGGAATAGCGTGATGTATTCGCTATAATAGTTGTAGGAAATTAGTGATGAGGGGCTGGTGGTTAGTAACTTCTAGCGATGTAGACACGAGCTACTGCGGGTTGCCGCTGATCATGTCGGTTCCCAAATTGTCTTGCGACAAAGCATCAGGAATACAACGAATAGTAGCTTGTGTGTCTGCTTTTAGTTGTTCTTCCGTTTCGGAAGTTCCATCCCAATCGTAGATGAAGAAGCCACCGTCTTTGATGCGTTCTTTGAAATCATCGTAAGTGGTGCAAGTATAGGTCTTTTCTTCGCGAAGTTTCAAAGCCTTTTGATAAATGTTTTCTTGGATTTCTTCCAACAAAGCAACGACCTTTTCTTCAATACCTTCAAAAGAGAGAGTTTCTTTCTCCAAGGTGTCGCGGCGCATCACCTCAATGGTGCCGTTTTCTAAATCACGTCCTCCCATTACGAGACGAACGGGAACACCCTTCAATTCGTAATCAGCAAACTTAAATCCAGGACGCTTGTTTTCTGCATTGTCATACTTCACGCGGATACCCTTAGCCTGAAGTTTTTTAGCCAATTCTCCAAGCACTGCATCAAACTTTTCTTGTTCGCCATTCTTGAAAATAGGAACAATGACTACTTGAATGGGTGCTACGTGTGGAGGAAGTACTAAACCGTTATCATCAGAGTGGCTCATAATCAAGGCACCCATCAAACGAGTTGAGACTCCCCAAGATGTAGCCCAAGCATATTCTTCTTGGTTATCCTTGTTGACAAATTTCACGTCAAAGGCCTTACCGAAGTTTTGTCCAAGGAAGTGAGAAGTACCACTTTGCAACGCCTTACCATCTTGCATCATTCCCTCAATGGTGTATGTTTCAAGTGCTCCTGCAAAGCGTTCATTTGCACTCTTCACGCCTTTCACCATAGGAATAGCCAAAACATCTTTGGCAAAATCAGCATAAACATCGAGCATTTGCTTGGCACGTGCTTCAGCTTCTTCGCGAGTAGCGTGAGCGGTATGCCCTTCTTGCCAGAGGAATTCAGAGGTACGTAAGAATAGACGCGTACGCATTTCCCAACGCATCACGTTGCACCATTGGTTGCACAACAAAGGAAGATCGCGCCAAGACTGAATCCAACCACGGAAAGTGTTCCAAATGGTGGTTTCAGAGGTAGGACGAATGATGAGTTCTTCTTCCAACTTAGCCGCTGGGTCAACAACAACGCCGTTACCTTCTTCGTTTGTTTTGAGACGATAGTGAGTTACGACAGCACATTCCTTGGCAAATCCCTCAACGTGTTCAGCTTCTTTGGAGAGATAGCTCTTGGGGATAAGGAGAGGGAAATAAGCATTTTGCACCCCGGTTGCTTTGAAACGAGCATCAAGATTTTGCTGAATGCTTTCCCAGATGGCATAACCATAAGGCTTAATTACCATACACCCACGCACGGGCGACTGCTCTGCGAGGTCTGCTTTTACCACCAATTCGTTGTACCAACGCGAATAGTCAACGCTGCGTTTGGTAAGATCTTTGAGTTCTTTGGCCATTATAATAGAAAATGTGTCTTGTTACTTCATAATGTTTTGTCAAACGATGTCCGACTGTGACAGATTTCTCCGCAAATTTACGAATAATTGCTGAGATACGCCTAAGTTATTGCAGCAAAATGCCATTAAAGATACGTCCTGACTCGATTCCTAATCGGCGTGCTGAGAAAAAACTATCTGCATGTTCATAGGTATCAACGCCTGCTATTTGGATATTCTGCAAGGATATACCTGCGCTTTCTAAGTCGAAAGCCACTGCAGCCCACAAATCGATGTGAGGTTTCGCAAATTGTTTCA
>JABZGM010000250.1:0-2639 GCA_015259235.1 Alloprevotella sp.
ACACAGCGCAATGAGGCTCTCGCAGGTTACGCTCGCGAAAACCAAGTGGTATCACAACTCATTGACCTTGCACTCTTGCAAAATGGTCTGCTCCGCGGTGAAGCGCTCAATGCGTTTGTGAAGCGTTCGGTGGATCTCATCCGATAAATAGTTCTTCGTTCTACAGAAATCTGGTAGTGGAGTGGGCTTTGGTCTGCACTCCACTGCCTTCTTTGCTTTTTTATCATTCCTTGAAAATATGCTCTTACAAAGTCTTTTTAGCCTACTCTTTTCATTGTGGGCGTGTCTGCCTTGGATGCAAACAGCAGCAGTGGCGCAAACTTCAGCTGCCTCCTCTTCTCTTGCACCGGCACAGTCGGACAAGGTGCCACAAGGGGTGGTGTGTGCTGCAGCAGATGCAGCGGAGGTGCAACGACTTCTTGCTGATAAGTCGCTCAAGACTCCGCTAGATTTTGCCCGCAAGTTTCTTGGTCGCCCCTACGTGGCAGCCACTTTGGAAGTGTCTGACCCAGAACAGGTAGTGGTAAATCTCCAAGGTTTGGATTGTGCTACTTTGGTGGAAACGAGTCAAGCACTGGCGATGACGCGTCGCGAAGGGAAAACGGACGTGGCGAGTTACACACGAAATTTGGAGAAAATCCGTTATTTCGATGGAAAGAATCGGGGGTATACCTCGCGTTTGCACTATCTTTCTTTTTGGATGGCTGATTTGACGAAACGCAAAGTGGCAAAAGAAGTGGTGCTGCCTCAAACGCTCACTCAACCGTTGGAGATTCGCCTCAACTATATGAGTACGCACGCTGGCTCTTATCCTTTTCTCAAGAATCATCCTGAACGTGTGCGCGAAATTGCTCAATTAGAGCGCAAATATTCAGGAAAAGTGGGTCGCTTTCTTCCGAAATCGAATGCAGGACTTTCACTCCAACAGTTGGGGGCTATCCACGATGGTGACATCATCACGGTGGTGACGCAAAAAGCGGGATTGGACTATTCTCACCAAGGTATTGCTTTTTGGGGAAATAATGGTAAACTCCACATGCTCCACGCTTCGAGTGAGCGCAAACGTGTGATTGCTGATGAGCGCACTTTGGAGGATTATCTAAAAAGGATTTCCCATGCTAAGGGCATCCGCGTGTTTAGAATCAGCACCTAGGGATTCTAGATTTTTCTAGTAGTTCTAGCGTCTAATCATCGTCTAGCAATGCCCGAGCCACGCTCGTCGTGGCGAGCAGAAAGGGGCTGTGCCCCTCTAACGTCTAATCTCTAACGTCTAAATAAGATGTCTACTTCTACCATCTGTGCTGTTTCCACTGCTTCGGGCGGTGCTATTGGAGTGGTTCGCGTGTCAGGATCACAAGCCATTTCCATCACAGAACAAATATTTCGAGCCGTCAATGGCAAACCACTGAGCGAACGCAAAGCAAGTTCGCTCACCTTTGGACACATCGTCGATGAAAACGACAAAGTCGTCGATGAAGTGTTGGTGAGTCTTTTTCGAGCTCCCCATTCCTACACTGGAGAAGATGCTACCGAGATTTCGTGTCACGGTTCTTCCTACATCCTCCAGCGCGTGGTGCAGTTGCTCCTTGCCGCTGGTTGTGAAGCCGCTGCTCCTGGCGAATTTACGCAACGCGCTTTTCTCAATGGCAAGATGGACTTGTCGCAAGCGGAAGCCGTGGCAGACGTCATCGCTTCCACCACTGCAGCGAGTCACCAAGTGGCGATGAGCCAAATGCGCGGTGATTTCAGCAAACAACTCGGAGCGTTGCGCGAACAATTGGTGCATCTCACCTCTTTGCTCGAACTTGAATTGGATTTTTCCGACCATGAAGATTTGGAGTTTGCCGATCGTTCCGCGCTCGATGCCATTGCTGCGCAGATTGAAAGCGTGACACAACGTCTTGCCGACTCTTTTGCCACGGGAAATGTGTTGAAAAACGGTCTTCCAGTAGCGATTGTGGGCAGTACGAACTCGGGAAAATCTACGCTCCTCAACGCATTGCTCCACGACGATCGCGCCATTGTGAGCGATGTGCACGGCACAACACGCGATGTCATCGAAGACACTTTCACGCTCGGTGGCACGCTCTTCCGATTTATCGATACAGCTGGTCTCCGCTCCACTGAGGATGTAGTGGAACAAATGGGTATTGCACGCAGTCGTCAGAAACTGGAGGAGGCTAAAATTGTGCTTTTCGTGGTAGATGCCACACAAGTGGCTTCGCAAATGGAAGCTCTGGGGACGGAGATTTTGGAAGCGATGAATGGTCGTCCGTTGGTGGTGCTTTTCAATAAGGCTGATTTGCTGGAGGAAAAGGCGATGAACGATTTACTCGCTCAACCGCTGACGCATTGGATTTCAGGGGCTTCTCTCTCTTCTCAACAAGAACCGAAGATAGTCAAATTGTCTATCAGTGCAAAAGAGGGACTGGGTCTTGACACGCTCACCGACACGCTTGCTGGTTTGGCGCAAGAAAACACAACTTCTGCAGGCGACATCATCGTGACCAACGCGCGTCACTATGCTGCGCTCACTGCTGCGCTTGCCGACATCCACCGCGTGCGTCAGGGTCTTTCCACTCACCTTTCTGGTGACTTTGTGGCTCAAGATTTGCGCGAATGCCTTTTCCATCTCGCTG
>JABZGM010000250.1:2649-2936 GCA_015259235.1 Alloprevotella sp.
ACCATTTATCAAAATAATGGTAGGCGTTCCATTCAGACTCTCCACAAAGTCTATTGCTCCTTTACTGAAGTCTGAGGTCGTGATAAACACTCCTTTCTTCGAGGGCGTCCCTGCAACAGCCCCCACAAAACTTTGTACTTCGTTACGACCAACCTTATTGTCTAAAGCATATCGCTTTGCTTGTATGGAAATATGATTGAAACCTAATATATCCTCTTTGATAACCCCATCAATACCACCGTCATTTGATAGTTTCGTAACGATACCAGAGTTCTTAACCTCACCAC
>JABZGM010000251.1 GCA_015259235.1 Alloprevotella sp.
ACTCCAGTTGGCTCGCACCATAGCAAAAGAAAAAGGCATCCGCCACGTCGAAGGAGTGTATGTAGGCACTCAAGGTCCCACTTTTGAGACACCCGTTGAATATCGTATGTATCATCGTTTGGGTGGCGATGCTGTGGGCATGTCCACTGTGCCCGAAGTTATCGTAGCACACCACACTGGCATCCGTGTCTTCGGCATATCCATCATCACCGACCTCGGCGTGGAAGGCAAGATTGTTGAGGTAAGCCACGAAGAAGTACAAATTGCAGCAAATGCCGTGCAACCCATCATGGCAGATCTCATGCGTGAGATGATCAAGCGCAGCTGCTAATCTTCTTGTTTTCACATTCTCCTGCTCTAGCATTGCACCGATTGTTGGTAGCTTTCACATAAGCCTCCACAAAAGGTGCAATGTTTTTCTTTTCCATTCTCTACAATGCTTTCTTTCTCCTTCTGCTTCCAGCAACAACCTATGGAGTAATGCGTCGTCAGTATAAGCGCTTTTTCTTCAGAGACTTCTAATATCTTTCAAATCCTCTTTAATCGTCCTCCAGTCTCCCTTTCATTTCGCAAGTAAATTGTCGCCATAGAGGAAAAACAAGACAAAAACTGCACACTTCTAGAAAAAATGCGTAACTTTGCACCAGAAATTCATTGACACCCAGCCATGTCTATCAGTAAAACTCGTCAAAAACTCATTAGTGTTGCTCGTGAACTCTTTGCCAAACAAGGATTTGATGGCATCACAATGAACGATATAGCTCAAGCTTCTCAAAAGGGGCGACGCACGATGTACACCTACTTTAGTAGTAAAGAAGACATCTACTATGCCGTCATTGAAGACGAACTGGAGCATCTCTCCGAGGAGATGGACAAAGTGGTGAACCTCTCCATCAATCCACAGGAGAAAATCGTGAGGATCATTTACACCCACCTTCATCTCATCGAAGATGTGGTGAAGCGCAATGGCTCCCTTCGCGCAGAGTTCTTCAGCGACATCCACAAAGTAGAACGCGTGCGACGTAAATTTGACCTCGAAGAGCTTCACGCACTGCGTAGCATATTGCGAGAAGGTGTGGCAAAAGGCATTTTCAAAATAGATCATGTCAATCTCACTGCCGACGTCATCCACTACGCCATTAAAGGTATTGAAGTGCCTTTCATGTTCGATCGTTTAGGTCAAGGGCTTTCCATGGAAGAAAGTGTAGTGGTAGTAGAACGTCTCATCAGTCGTGCCCTAGGTGTCGGTGTAGCCCAATAATCGTATAATCATTATCTCCATAAATATCCAATCAAAATATGGGACTCTTAACAGGAAAAACAGCCTTGATCACTGGTGCAGCTCGCGGCATTGGTAAGGCTCTCGCTCTCAAGTTTGCAGAAGAAGGTGCAAACATCGCATTCACCGACCTCGTTATTGACGAAAGCGGCGAAGAAACTCGCAAAGAAATCGAAGCAAAAGGCGTGAAGTGCTTGGCTTATGCCAGCAACGCTGCTAACTTTGAAGAAACTGCAGAAGTAGTGAAGAAGATTCACGAAGATTTTGGCACCATCGACGTATTGGTCAACAATGCAGGTATCACTAAAGATGGTTTGATGCTCCGCATGACAGAAGCTCAATGGGATGCTGTAATCAACGTAAACTTGAAGTCTGCCTTCAATTTCGTCCACGCTTGTCTTCCCATCATGATGCGTCAACGTGGCGGTTCTATCATCAACATGTCTAGTGTTGTGGGTGTACACGGCAATGCAGGTCAAGCCAACTATGCAGCTTCTAAGGCTGGTATGATTGCCCTTGCCAAGAGTGTTGCACAAGAAATGGGTAGCCGCGGTGTTCGTGCTAACGCTATTGCTCCTGGTTTCATCGAAACTGCAATGACTCACCAACTCTCAGACGAAGTGCGCAAGGAGTGGATGAAACAAATCCCTCTCCGTCGTGGTGGTCAAGCAGAAGATGTAGCTAATGTAGCTGTATTCCTTGCTTCTGACCTTTCTTCCTATGTCACAGGTCAAGTGATTCAGGTGGACGGTGGTATGAACACCTAATCTCCTTGTCTAAAGTCAATAGTGCCGAGTGGCTTCTTCGGAGCTACTCGGCACTATCCTTTTTCTCTCTCTCCATCAACGCTCCAGTACAACCATTGGAAAGACCTTCACTTATCCCACTTGTTTTAACCTGCGATTTGTCTTTATCTTTCCTCTTTCTCACATTGTACTCCCCATACGCACTCATATTCAAGTTTGTTTTTCCAATCCTATGGAAGTTCTATACGAAGACAATCATATCATCATTGTAAATAAAGCCGCTGGAGAAATCGTGCAAGGCGATAAAACGGGTGATGCCACCTTAGCAGATGGCGTAAAAGCCTACATCAAAGAGAAATATGCGAAGCCAGGTGAAGTATTCTTGGGCACTGTGCATCGTCTCGACCGACCTGTCAGCGGGGTTGTAGTCTATGCACGCACTTCCAAAGCACTTTCGCGTCTCAATAACATGTTTCGTCTGGGACAAGTACACAAGACCTATCATGCCATCACCTCAAAAGACCCATTAACACGAAGTGGTCAGCCTCAATTATCTGTTGGCAGTCCCACCAATTTGGTTCATTTTCTCACGCGCAATGAGCGACAAAACAAGGCGTATGCGCATCTTCACGAAGTGCCATCCTCGAAGCGTGCCAGTCTTGATGCCACCATCTTAAAAGTTGGTGACCGCACTCAACTCATAGAAGTCAATCTCCACACAGGGCGTCATCACCAAATACGCTGTCAATTAGCCGCTGTCGGCTACCCCATTCGTGGTGACTTGAAATATGGGGCTCCACGTTCCAATCCAGATGGTAGCATCTGTCTTCACGCGCACCACATAGAGTTCGAGCACCCAGTTTCTAAACAACTCATCAGCATT
>JABZGM010000252.1 GCA_015259235.1 Alloprevotella sp.
ATCTTAAAGAGGCTTTAGAGGCTATCAAATAGAGGCTATTGCATCATAAGCATCCAACATTAGCCGTTTTTTAATTAACAAATAAGCCTTATATGTCTAGCTACATATAAGGCTTATTTGTTATTTGAAGTTTGAAGATAGTACTTTCCTGAGTTCCTCCTCCGACATATCTGGCAAGGGTATTGACAGAATTTCCTTCATACGTTTATATGGGGCTATGTCTGCTTCCTTCAACACGTCATAAAGATATAGGGATAACCTATATCAACTATTTTTTTGATAGCTCAATACAGACCAAAGACTCATCACGGAACTAATGCCTAATAAGGCTAGCACCTGAGGGGTAATATCAACCAAACTGCCACCACGAATGAAAACCGTGCGAATAGCTTCAATGAAATAACTCAATGGATTGACATAAGTTGTGAGGTAAGCCCACGAAGGCATAGAACGTGTAGGGGTAAACAAGCCACTGAGCAACATGAGAATCATCACGAAAAACCACATCACAAAGACAGATTGTTGCATTGTATCGCTGTAGTTGGAAATTATCAAGCCCAACGAAGAAAAGAACAATGCAAGGAGCATAGACAACAAATAGATCAGCAAAACAGAACCTTGTGGCACAATACCATAAAGTCCCCATGATAATAGCAGACACACAGTGATAATAAACAAAGCAATGCCCCAATATGGAATGAGTTTCGCCAAAATAAACTCTCTTTTCTTCACAGGGGTAACATTGATTTGTTCCATAGTGCCCGCTTCTTTCTCACCAACAATGTTAAGTGCAGGGAGATAGCCGGTCATTTGCATTATGATGATAGCAAAAAGTGCAGGAATAATATAGAGTTTGAAGTCTTGATTCTTATTATACAAAGGTAAAGTAGTTACCTTCTCCTGAAGAGCTCCTTGTGTCGGATAGGCATTCATCGTGACCATCTGCGAAAGATAGGCGGTTCCCATTGCCCCTTTCACACCATTAACGGCATTAGCTGCAATAAGCACTTGAGCGTTATCCTTTCCCAAAGTTAGATTCTTACTGTAATCTTGGGGAATCACCACCACAGCATCAGTTTCGTTTTGTTCAATCCTTTGCAATGCAGTCTTATAAGCAGGCTGCATGCTCTGAAAATCAAAGTAACGACTATGCTGAATATCAGCAACCAATCGCTGTGACTGCTGACTGCGATCCAAATCCACCACATCCACCTTTAAGTTTTTTACCTCCATATTCATCACCCAAGGCATGACACAAACAATCATGATAGGAAACATCAGAATAAGGCGAGGCAAAAACGAGTTGCGACGTATCTGCAAAACTTCTTTCTGCAAAAGATATTTAAGTGACATAGGGCTATGATTCTAAGCGTTTTTTGAAAGTGGCTAGTGAAAGTGTGAGCAGTAGAATGAGCATTGAGGTAAGAATTATGATTTCGGACAGCACCTGGTCTATGCCTACTCCCATAATCATGAGTTTACGCATAGCAGATATATAATAGCGCGTTGGAATCACAATAGAAATCCACTGCAACACCTGTCCCATAGATTCAAGTGGAAAAATCATACCTGAAAGCATAAGTATAGGTGTCAGGACTACCATTGAACAAATGCTAAGAGCAACAAACTGGGTCTTCGCTAAATTAGACACCAATAATCCCAAAGAAAGACCTAACAATATGTAGATGCCCGAGATTAAAAGGAGAGCCCACAAAGAGCCTGCAATAGGTACTGCCAAAACAAAGGCAGAAAGTAAAAGAATTATCGCCAATATGGCTATGGAGATAACAAGATACGGCACTACTTTCGCAAGGATAATAAGTAGCGGTTTTGTGGGAGATACTAATACTATTTCCATTGTACCTCTCTCTTTTTCGCGAACTATCGAAATAGAAGTCATCATAGCACAAATGAGCATCAAGAGCATTCCCATGATAGCAGGCACGAAGTTGTACGCAGAACGCATTTGAGGGTTATAGAGCAACTTGATATTAACAAGTGAATGAGCAGGATTAAAGAGAACATTCGTAGCATAACTCGTCCATTGTTGCGACTGATTGGGGTCGCAAGCATCTACGATAAACTGTACTTTCCCATGCTTCCCTGCAAACTGAGGAGAGAAGACTACAGCCATGTCCGCACGTTGCGCTCGAATCTCACGCTCCGCCTCAGCAGGAGTCGACACTTGTGCTAGAATCGTAAAGTAATCAGAGGCAGCTAGTCGCTTCGTAGCTTGTTGAGTGGCATAATCTATACTTGATGCTACTACTATTGTACGAACATTTCGCACATCATTGGTTACTGCAAAGCCAAACAAAAGCATCAGCATAATAGGCATCCCAAAGAGCATGAGCATGGTGCGTTTGTCGCGAAGGATGTGTTTCGCTTCTTTGAGTACAAAACTGAAAAACTGTTTCATATCTGTTAGATAAATGATTAGAACGAAAGACTAAGAACTGCTTTACCTTCTCCCATAATCCACTGACAAGTTAATCTGCACTACGCGTAGATTGTCTCGCCAAATAGGTAAAAACATGATCTATGTCTGGTTGTTGAAATCTTGCCTTCAAAGCTTCAGGTGTATCCATTGCCTTGATTTTACCATCGACCATAATAGAAATACGATTACAATACTCTGCTTCATCCATGTAGTGGGTAGTCACAAAGACAGTGATACCACGATCTGCTGCTGCATAAATGAGTTCCCAGAACTGGCGCCGCGTTGCAGGATCTACCCCACCCGTTGGTTCATCAAGAAACACCACGCTAGGATTATGGAAAATCGCCACAGAGAAAGCCAACCTCTGTTTCCATCCCAAGGGGAGTTGAGCAACAAGAGTATGCTTATGGGCGCTAAAATCAAGTTGCGCCAAGAGTTCATTTATTTTTTTATCAATCTCCTGAT
>JABZGM010000253.1 GCA_015259235.1 Alloprevotella sp.
GGATCTAATGGCCGATTTGGGGTTACACTACTCCACTCGGAGTTCGGCATCGGGACGATAACCACGGAGAAAATCCGTTATCGCCATGCGCTTTTTGCCTGCAAGTTGGAGCGTTGTGAGGTGAAGATAACCATCAGAGAGTGCAACTTTCAAATAAGTTTTTCCATCACTGACCACATTTCCTACGGCATCTACAGGAGTGCAAAGTTCTTTCTCTGTGGCAAAGAGTTTCACCACCGTATGTTTTCCAGAGGCGTCCACAAATTCGGTCCACGCTGCAGGATATGGCGACATGCCGCGCACAAAGTCATAGGCGGCTTTCACTCCTTTATCGAGCGACAAGCGACAAGTGTCTTTGAAAATCTTTGGCGCGTGGTGCATCTCCGCATCGGGGGAAAGTTCTATCTGAGGAATTGGGTGGATGTTGCCTTGCATGATGTCATCGACCGTGCGGCAAACGAGGGGTGCTCCGAGATTCATCAATTTGTCGTGAACATCTTCGGCATTGTCTGTGTCAAGGATCTCCACTTCTTCGCGATGCAACACCAATCCAGTGTCAATTTCGTGATCTAACAAGAAGGTAGTCACTCCTGTCTTCTTCTCTCCATTGATAATCGCCCAGTTGATGGGAGCAGCTCCACGATATTGGGGCAAAAGAGAGGCATGAAGGTTGAAGGTGCCATGCGGCGGCATGTTCCACACCACCTCAGGCAGCATGCGGAAAGCCACTACCACTTGCACATCGGCACGGAAATTGCTGAGTTGCTGTAAGAACGTTTCGTCTTTCAACTTCTCGGGTTGGAGCACGGGGAGTCCCTGACTCACGGCATATTGCTTGACGGCACTTTGGGAAAGCTCAGTTTGATGACGCCCCATAGGTTTATCGGGCATCGTCACTACAGCTACAACATTGTAATCGCCTTCGACAAGTGCGCGTAAAGATGCCACTGCGAAGTCGGGAGTGCCCATAAAGACGATTCTAAAATCGGATTTCTGCATATAAAAGGCTATATTTTTCCGCGAAGTTACGGCTTTTTCGGGAAAAAAGCACTAACTTTGCTCCGCTAAATGTATAGCTTCATGGCTAATCCTCATCAAAATCCCTTCATTCCAAACGGGTTTTGTAGGTGATTTTGCCCTTTATCTCCTCGCGGCGATGCCGCTTCAATTCTGAATCATCAACAATAAAAATAAAGAAACTCCCACCATGAACATTACTCTCGAAAAGAATGGTGTAAGTGCCCTCGTAACGGTTAAGTTGGAACAGGGTGACTACCAGGATGCAGTAAAGAAAGAACTCAAGAATATCTCAGCAAAAGCTGAAATGCCTGGTTTCCGTCCTGGCAAGGTGCCTGCTGGTGTGATCAACAAACGCTTCGGTGCTCAAGTGAAAGCAGACACCATCAACCGTGTGTTGGGCGAAGGTTTGATGAACTACATCAATGAAAACAAGGTGAACATCCTTGGCGAGCCCATGATGTCTGAAAAGCAACAGCCCCAAGACATCGAGAACCAAAACGAATTTGAGTTCATCTTCGACATCGCTCTCGCTCCTGAGTTCGACTACGAGCTTTCAAGCGCAGACAAGCTCCCTTACTATGACATCGAGGTGAGCGAAGAGCAAATCGACACTCAAGTGAAGAACTTTGCTCAACAAGCTGGTCACCCCGAAAGCGTAGAAGAATATGCTGACCGCGACATCCTCCGCGGCGCACTCGCACAACAAGACGAGAAGGGCAACGTGCTCGAAGGCGGTCTCGCACTCGACAAGGCTAGCTTGATGCCTGCTTACTTCGTAAACGACGACCAAAAGAAGATTTTTGAAGGCGCTAAGGTGGGTGATATCATCACTTTCAATCCCTCTGTGGCACACAGCCAAAACGAACTCGCTGCTCTCCTCAAGGTGAGCAAGGAAGAGGCTGCACAATACAACGGTAACTTCACTTTCCAAGTGGAAGAAATCAGCCGTTTCGTGCCTGCTGCTCTCGACCAAGAACTCTTCGATCGCGTGTTTGAACCTGGCACTGTGAAGTCTGAAGAAGAGATGCGCGCTAAGATTAAGGAGCTCATCCAAAACCAATACAACGAAGACGCTGACTACAAGTTCCTCCTCGACGTGCGCAAGTATGCTGACGAGAAGGTGGGCAAGCTCGAATTCCCCGAAGAGCTCCTCAAGCGCTTCATGAAGGAACAAAATGCAGACAAGGGTGAAGAGTTTGTAGAAAACAACTTCGCTCAAAGCCTCGAAGAACTCAAGTGGCACCTCATCAAGGAAAAGCTCGTGGCTAAGGCTGAAGTGAAGATTGACGATGCTGACGTGCGCGCTGCTGCTGTGAAGACTGCTCGCTTCCAGTTCGCTCAATACGGCATGAACAATGTGCCCGAGGAATACCTCGAGAACTATGCTGCTGAACTCCTCAAGGATCGCAACCAAGTGAATGGCTTTGTAGAACGTAGCATCAACGAAAAGTTGGCTAAGGCTCTCAAGGAAGTGGTAACTCTCGAACACAAGTCTGTGAGCGTGGAAGACTTCCAAAAGCTTTTCCAAGACGAAACTGCTGAGTAATCAGTTCCGCTGCTTCCCCGAAACCTATAGACACTGCGGTGTCGGCAAAGGTTGGTAGCAGTGTCTTATGACTCCATCTCGACAACGGGGAATAACGATGTGTTCACGCACAACGTAATTCCTCGTTGTCTTTTTCATCTCCATATTTATTAGAGAAAATCTATCAGACCTTCGCATATACTTGCGTTTTCGGAACTTCGGGTGTATGGCGTAAGGCTGCACCCACTCCCCTACTCTTACGTTTTCCTCTTTTCGTAGGAACTATCTGTAAGGCAAGTAAGAAGTGTTCGACCGAACGGATTTTCTCACCAATTCTAGAGATT